>JALSPD010000139.1 GCA_026986135.1 DHVE2 group archaeon | reverse complement strand
TACGGTAGGTCAAACAATCTACCATTACTCATCTCTGGATCGACACTGGGTGCAGTATCCATAGGGATCGTTATAAGGGAGATAAGAAGATCAAAGAGTATTTTACCCAAGGACAGTCACTGTCCAAGATGCGGGGCAGAGGTGAGAAGCGATTGGAATTACTGTCCTGTGTGTAGATTTGAACTGGGAGGGGGTAAACGATGAGATTCCATGCAACTTTAATCCTCATTATTCTCCTACTCTCAACTGCACCCCAGGGAGCAAGGGGGGATGCAATCAAGGAGATGCACTATACATGGACATTCCTTGGAAAAGAGTACGAGATTGAAATTGAACTTACCGATGGATCAAGCAGTAATTATGTTGAAAAGAGAAACGGTACGTGGTACATCACAATGGAGATACCGAGGACTTCATATACATACTACAAAAGATTTCCTGGAGGATTCAGATACTCTTTCAATCACACATTTCTTCAGTTCTTCCTCACATCAAATGATACATACATACAGGAACTTGCTGATGATTTTGAAAAAATATCCCGAGAGGAGGAATTTGATAACCTCACCAAACTCAACTTCGTTTTATCCTTTGTGCAGGAGGGTCTTGAATACATGGATGATCTAACATACACCGGTTTTTACGACTACTACAAATTCCCCCTTGAAACACTCGTTGAGGGGGGTGGTGACTGCGAGGATAAATCGGTACTGATGGCAACCGTGGCCCATGTTATGGGGTACGATGTTGTTCTTTTCGCAATGAACATAACGGACCTAAAAACAACGGGACATGTGGCTGTGGGAGTTCACATGGAATATGTGAATCCATTGAATCCCCTCTCAGCCTATCTGAGGGACTACTACGTATATCACGGGAAGAGATATTATTATATGGAAACCACCACAAATGGAAGTGAGGGTATCTACACTCTCCACTATTACGTGGGGATATCACCTAAAGAGGCTGGATACACAATTACCAACCTGACGATTATACCATATCGCAACAGCTGGTATAGAGGATATGATTACGATCAACACGATGTTAAGGAGATTGAAGGTGAGAGAGAAGTGCCGCTGTTCTGGGGGGTAGTGGCCGCACTATTACTCATATACGCACCAATTTTGATTATAAGCATAGGGATGGAAAAGAAAAAATGTCCAAACTGTAAGGAAGATATAGAAGATGGCTGGAATTATTGCGCGAGATGTGGCTACTGGCTGGGAAACAACACGGAGGTAATCGTTGAAAGAGAAATGAAGTTCAACGAAAAAGGTATTAAATAAGGGCATTATCCAGCAATGTGGATTGCCTGCGAATACATCTAGTAAGAAAGAAAAAAATTGACGGTATGAGAATTGATGAATTCGTAGAGAACTGCGATGAAAGCAAAATATATCTGCTGGATATGGATCCATACTTTGGCAAAGAGATGAACTTCAAGGTTTACAGGGAACTATCAGGTATATACAATATTTGGATTGATGCCGCGCCAAGAAATGTGGAGGATGTAATGGACATTCTGGTATCAGATGCAGATTTTGCAGTTATCACGGGGGTATACTTCAGGGATCCCCTAGAAGAACTTCTTGAAATAACAGAAAATGTGGCTATGAGAAGCATCTTCAAAAAGTATGTGGACGAATTCATAAATGCGGGGGGAAAAATAGTTATACTTCCTCGTAATATGATAAAACAGGTGGAGGCGGAGAGCAGGTATGTTATAGGAACCAGGGAGGTATGCCTGTGGAAAGGCTGAAACAGGTTATAATTTACATTACCAGAAGTCGGGGCAAGGAGCTAACAGAGGAAGATTTTGTACAGTTTTTCTCTTATACAAAGAACTGGATACCTCCCGATTATGCAAGAAGATTGTTCAGGGCATGCGTGGATGCAAATCTTCTTGATAAAAAAGGGGATAAGTATGTGCCAACCTTTGACCTCAAAGGAACCATACCCCTTGATTTTAGGGTAACCATAGATATGGTGGACAGCCTAACCGCCGTGGAGGACATATCCACGAGAATAATTGATCGCATCACAAAATACACGGGAATGTCGCGAAAAGAGGTGATTTTCAAAATAAACGAGATAAAAAGCGAGGCAAGGTACATAAACCTTGATGTTGCCTCACTTATATGCTGTAAGGTGCTTGGTGTGGATTGCTCTGATTACTATGATGAGGTTGAAAGGAAACTGGTGGTATAATGGAGGCATTTAAGAAATTCACTGAAAGGATGAAAATAGAAGATCCATCTGTAGAGCAGGGATACCTTAAAGCAAAGCAGATGAGATATTCTCCCCTTATGGAATTAATGGTAAGGTTTAATGGGGCCCCCTATGAGAACTTTTACGATTTTCTTGGAAAGGAAATGAAGGCATTGAATATGGTTTTCACAGCACCAAAAAAATGGGGGGAGTGGCACTTCAACGATCCTGTTAAAGAGTTGCGTGTCCTTCCAAACGGGCTGGGATCCATCCAGGTGATGGAGGGAGAGATAAACCCTCAGAGATGGCTTCTTGAAAAACCAGCATTTCAAAAGGCCATGGTGAGATTCATAGTAGAAAGGGCATATCCTGAGGGAAGCTACGGACTGCTTACCCCTGAAAAATTCTTTCAACTTGTTCATAGGGGCGTAGTTCCCTTTGTGATCAGAATTGTAGCGTACACCAAGCAGAGAAGATACAAAATTGATATAAATCTGGCTAAAAACGAAGTCATGGCTGATTTCAGATGGGGGAAAATTCCGCCGCGGGTGTTTAGAGAGAGGGATGTTAAAGAGTACATTGTGTTTGATAAAATCTACGCATCACTCCCCGTAGCGCATTTTCCTAAGATGTTCTTTGAAGCGATATTTGAATCAAATGGCCTGGACGAGGAGTTACTCAGACTCATATTCAATGTATCCACCCCCATAATAAGGAACAACGTTGGAGTCCTCATAAAAAACAAGGTTGTGGAGTTTAACGAAAGTTCAGGTTTATACACGGTTAGACTTCCGATGCTTTCTCCGTGAATTTCAGGCCCTCGTCAACTTTTCCAAGCTCCATAGCTACATCAGCAGCAAGTTCATAGGCCCTTTTCTTCATTTCCGTGTCCTCAACTTTGTCCAGAAGTTCAATTTCCTTCTTCAGAAAATAGTATGATTCTTCAAGCTCTTCATTGTGAAGATAGTAAAGCGCCAGTGCATGGTACACATCAGCCTGGCCCTTAACATGACCCTCCTCAGAGAAAATATCCAGTGCAAGATATAAATAATCAAGCTTTTTCAAATCATCGTACAGCATTGCAAAATTTGTGTATATCGCTGCCAGGGCGATCTTATCACCCTGTTTGCGAAATATTGAAAGTGCCTCTTTGAAACAGTCCTCGGCCTCATTATTCTTTCCCAGAAGGTATTTAAGAATCCCAAGATTACTCAGGAGTATTCCCCTGTTAACCTCGTCGTCCTCTTCACTCAAACGATTCTCAATTTCTTCAATATCTCTTTCTATCCTCTCAATAAATCTATCCATTTCCTCAATGTTTTTCCTCACCTTTACCTCATCTTCACTGCTCACATTTTCCAGGGCCTTGTTAAAATACTCTCTGGCCTCGGAATGCATGTGAAGAAAATAAAGGCACAGTCCAGCCAAATTAGCGTTGTAAGCAATTCTCTCCCTATCTCCATTCCTCTCAGCCTCTTCAAGCATTTCAAGGTAGATTTCAAGAGCATGCCTGTAATCTTCCCTGTTGAAATACCGCATCGCATCAGTTTCGTCCATAGAGTATGTATGGATACAGGGAATTTAAAATTATTGGATTCTGGTATCATATGGTAATGGTTTCTTGCAGAGGTCAAGCTTTGCTCAGCTTCTTTTTTCTCTCCTTTGCCGTGTATCCAGTGACCCTATAAAGGAAATCATTCCACTTTTTCAGGGTGTCAAGAGCATCCTGATCACTTACGTCTCTGGGTTCAGTTATTGCAGCAAGCTTGTTTTTTTCAAGCCAAACCTCAATATGTGCAAGCCCCTTGTAAGAGGAATAAAGTTTCTCCCCCCTTCTTTCCACCGTTCCGAAAATCTCACCCATGATCTTTTCAATCTCGTCAATGTTTTTTTTGTGTCCCCTTTTAAAATCGTATAGCCTCATATTCGTCCCCATGGTACAGGAATTTATCTTTTTTTCGCAGCATTTATTCCAGCATGACAATCAGCTGATAGAAAGATTTATATAGTAGTTTTACTACACATGATATAGTAATCAACCTTTGGTTAACAACCAAAGGAGGTGATTACCATGGTGGAGATGGACAGAATGATAAGGAACATCTACGATATGATGGGCAACATTGAAAGGGAATTTCAGAGCATGAGAAGAATGATGCATGAGGAACTTATGCAACCAGCAATGGACATATACGAGACCGATGACGAAATAGTACTTCAGGTTGAAATGCCTGGGGTAAAGAGGGAGGACATCTCAATTGAGATCTCTGGCAATGCGATTGAGATCAGTGCAGAAAAGAAAGCAACCAAAGAGGAGAATATCAGAGGCTACTATCACAAAGAGATAGTCTCAGGCAAGCTTTACAGGAGAGTGGAGCTCCCCATGGAGCTCTCCCTGGAGAGAATCAAGGCAAAATACAATGATGGCGTGCTTGAAATAAGAATAAAGAAAGAAAAGGAGGAGAAAAAGAGGGTGCCCGTTGAGTAAGGCACCCGTTATATGGAGGTGGAAAAAATGAAAAACAACACCAAGCAATTTGTAGCCCGTGTAGCGGAGGCAAGATCAAGGGATGTTGGAAGGGGTATCGCCAGAATAGACCCCGAAATCTATGAGAAAATGGGTCTTATGCCCGGAGACACCATAATGATTGAAGGATCAAAGGTTACCGCAGCCACTGTGATGCGTGGATATCCTGAGGATGAGGGCACGGGAATAATAAGGATAGATGGATACACGAGAAGGAATGCTGGAGTGGGTATTGACGACAAGGTGAAGATATGGAAAATAACTGCCCATCCAGCCTCAAGTGTTACATTTGCACCCACCCAACCACTAAGAATAATGGGGGGTGAGGAGTATCTCAAGAATCTTCTGGAGGGTAGAGTCATCACGAGAGGAGATGTAATCACGATCAACGTGATGGGTAACCCTATTGACCTCGTAGTGACAAGTGTGAAGCCCGCAAAGGATGCAGCTATAATCACAAGGGATACCGAGATAAAGATCAGCGAGAAACCAGCTAAAGAAAGCAATGGAATACCCCGTGTCACCTATGAGGACATTGGTGGTCTGAAGGAGGAAATAAAGAAGATTCGTGAAATGGTAGAACTTCCTCTGAGGCACCCTGAACTGTTTGAACGTCTGGGTATAGATCCACCAAAGGGTGTACTGCTCTACGGACCTCCTGGCACGGGTAAGACTCTGCTCGCAAAGGCTGTGGCCAATGAGGCGTCTGCGCACTTCATATATCTGAGTGGTCCAGAAATAATGAGCAAGTACTACGGCCAGAGTGAGGAGAACTTAAGGGAGATATTCAAGGAGGCGCAGGAAAACGCTCCGAGCATAATATTCATAGATGAGATTGATTCCATAGCCCCCAAGAGAGATGAGGTAAGTGGAGAGGTTGAGCGCCGCGTTGTTGCGCAGCTCCTCGCCCTGATGGATGGACTTGAGTCCAGAGGAAAGGTCGTGGTAATAGGAGCAACCAATAGACCCAACGCGCTTGATCCGGCACTCAGAAGACCCGGAAGATTTGACAGGGAAATTGAAATTGGAATTCCAGACAGGGAGGCGCGTAAAGAGATCCTTGAGATCCACACCCGTGGCGTGCCCCTTGCGGAGGATGTGGACCTTGAGAAACTTGCAGATATGACCCATGGATACGTGGGTGCGGATCTTGCAGCTCTTGTTAAAGAAGCGGCAATGCGCGCACTTCGCCGAATACTCCCGGAGATTGATGTGGATATGGAAAAGATACCCAAAGAGGTGCTTGAACGCCTAGAGGTCACATGGGAGGACTTCATAAACGCCTACAGAGAAATGCAACCCTCAACCATGAGAGAGGTGCTTATAGAGAAACCCAGAGTGCACTGGGACGATATAGGCGGTCTAAGCGATGTGAAGCAGGAGCTAAGAGAAGTTGTTGAGTGGCCAATGAAATACAAGAAACTGTTCAAGCACATGAATGTGAGAATACCCAAAGGCATCCTGCTCTACGGACCGCCTGGTACGGGTAAGACTCTGCTTGCAAAGGCTGTGGCCACGGAAAGCGAGGCCAATTTCATAAGCGTAAAAGGTCCTGAGTTCCTGAGCAAATGGGTGGGCGAGAGCGAGAAAGCTGTAAGAGAGGTGTTCCGCAAGGCCAGACAGGCGGCACCTGCGGTTATATTCATAGACGAAATTGACGCCGTTGCGCCTCAGAGAGGAAGGGATCTAAGCACCAATGTGACAGAAAGGGTAGTATCGCAGATACTCACAGAGATGGATGGTCTTGAAGAACTGCACAATGTGATCGTGATTGCAGCAACAAACAGACCCGACATGATTGACAGGGCATTGCTGAGACCGGGAAGATTTGACCGTCTGATCTATGTGCCCGTGCCTGACAAAGAGGCTAGAAAGGAAATATTCAAGATACACCTGAGAAACAGACCACTTGCGGAGGATGTGGACATTGATAAACTTGCAGATATGACCGAGGGATATACGGGAGCGGACATAGAGGCAATATGCAACGAGGCAACAATGCTGGCAATAAGAGAGTACATATCCCAGGGCAAGGATCCAGAGAATCCGAAAGACGCAAAGGTTGAGATGAGGCACCTTGAGGAGGCAATTCGCAGGATAAAGCCACTGAGCAAGGAAGAGAGGGAGTTCTACGAGAGAATGGCTGAAAAGTTCAAGGAGAGGTAATCTCCCCTCAATTTTTTGATTGGATTTTTGATTGGACGGATGTTAGGAGTTAGAATTAAATACCATCCAAACTTTTTCAAAAGTGATGAAATTTGCTCATATTGCTGACGCTCATCTGGGCGCATTCACAAAGAGCAAGGCCCTCAGGGAGTGTAATTTAAATGCATTTAGGAGGGCGGTGGAGATAAGCATTGAGGAGAATGTGGATTTCATACTTATTGCTGGCGATCTCTTTCACAATCCCCTCCCGGACATGGATACTGTCAGAAGCGCTGTGGAGATACTCAACGGTGCAAGATCAAAGGGAATAAGAATATACGTGGTTTATGGCTCCCACGATTTTTCTGCAGGAACAACTTCGCTTCTTGATGTTCTTGCTGAGGCAGGGGTATTTAAAAAAGTCACAAAATATGAAATGCGGGACGGAAAGATTCGTCTGCTTCCTGTAACTGATGAAAGCGGAGTTAAACTTGTGGGCATGCCAGGTCTTACCTCTGCAATGGAAGTTCGCTACTTCACGGAGGGAATTCTGGATATAGAATATCTTGAATCAATTCCAGAACCCAAGGTCTTTGTTTTCCATACCACTATAGCAGAGCTAAAACCAGAGTACATTGCTGATAAAAAAGCCGTACCATTAAACACCCTTCCCAGAGACTTCAATTACTACGCTGCCGGGCACCTTCACGAGAGAATTGAATCATCGTACGATGGAGCTCCTCTAATATACACAGGTGCACTCTTCGGAGCAACATACAACGATCTGGACACCCTATCTGGAAAGAAAAGGGGTTTTTACATCGTTGAAAATTTTAAGCCGCGATTTGTACCTGTGGAGATCTGCGATTTTGAGAAGGTCATATACGACGCCACCGGAAAGAGCGCAAAGGATGTGGAGAAAGAACTTCTTGATTTCTCATCACAGGACCATGAGGGAAAGGTGGTTATTCTTAAGGTAAGGGGAGAGATGCACAGTGGAAAGGTGGCGGATATTGACTTCAGAAAGATAAGAGAGGAGATTCTCAAAACCGCTCTGGATGCACTCATCAACACATACTCCCTCACCACAAGGGAAAGAAAGGCAATAAGGGTACCTGCGAGCAATCACGAGGAGATTGAAAACAGGGTGTTTTCAGAAATCTCCACCTACGGCCTGACTTTCACACGGGAACTTTTCAGGATTCTCAAAATTGAAAAGAGCGATGAAGAGACAAAGGAAAACTTTGAGAACAGGCTTCTTTCTTCGGTGCGTCCTATTTTACAGGAGGCTGTAGAAGGGCATTATCGTGATGAGATACGCATAGAAATAGAAAATGATAAAGAGAAAGCCGAAAGGAGCGATAAAAAGATTG
>JALSPD010000138.1 GCA_026986135.1 DHVE2 group archaeon | reverse complement strand
TCTTGCAAGTGCAATAGAAGATATAAACGATGTTTTTGGGATACCCAGACATATTCCTGAGATTGAAGAGTACATAGATACCATCGTGGGGGAAATTATGGCAGATCCTTTGATGCGCACCAATCCGGGAGAGATGAGCAGCGATGAGATTAGGGATTTTCTTCTCAAAGTGGCAAATGTTGTATGAAGTATATCCTCTCTGCGGGGAAAAATCAAATATGATGGTGCCATAATGCAACTCATGAGAAAAAGGAAGTACGATGAGATAAGAGAAGTGAGAATAACACCACATTTTCAAAAGAAGCCATATGGTTCTGTGCTCTTTCAGCAGGGTGAGACTATGGTTCTTTGCTCTGCGCAGGTCCTTGAAAGTGTCCCTGATTGGCTGAAAAATGAGAACTGCGGATGGTTAACCGCAGAGTATTCAATGCTACCGGGCTCCACCGAGACCCGTGTTTTCCGTGATAGGGGTCATGTTAATGGAAGAAGTAAGGAGATTGAGAGGATAATCGGTCGTGCATTGCGGGCCAGTGTGGACCTTAAGAAACTTGGCCAGAGAACGGTGTGGATTGATTGTGATGTTATACAGGCTGATGGTGGCACCAGAACGGCAAGTATTACGGCAGGTTTCCTTGCCCTTTACTTTGCCATCAAAAAGCTCATGGCTGAGGGTAAATTAACTGAAAATCCGATTAAATATCAGGTGGCTGCTGTTAGTGTAGGTATGGTACATGGAGTGCCCATGCTTGACCTGTCTTATGAGGAGGATTCTCAGGCTGATGTTGACCTCAATGTGGCCATGACTTCCGATATGAGATTTGTTGAGATACAGGGCACATCAGAGAAGGAGCCTCTAAGCGAGGAAGATTTGCATAAACTTCTTGCTCTCGCTAAGAAGGGTATCGCAGAGCTTCTCAAGATACAGAAGGAAGTGATGGATAATGTGTAGATTTATAGCGGTTATTTCCATGGAGGAATTTGATCCTGCGCCTTATGTTGAGGATCTTGAAAACATGGCCAGATACGGTAAGAGAAGCCCACATGCAGATGGGTGGGGTGTGTGGATCCTGGGATCGCATGGTCTTTTTTACCACAAGGAAACATCTCCTATCTGGGAGAGAAGCATTGAAAAATTTCCCCCTGCGAGAATTCTATTTGCCCATGCACGTAAGAAAGGGAAAAAAGGAGCAAGGATAGCAATAGAAAATACTCATCCTTTTGTTAGCCACGGAGCTGTATTCATGCACAACGGGTCCATTGATATAGAGCATGGGGATGCATGTGGTGAGACTGATTCTGAAAGGTTGTTTATGAATATTCTGCATCGTGGTCTCTGGAATACCCTGTGTGAGATTGACAGTTACAATTTCACAGCCATAAATTTCGTTCTATACAAGGATGGCAAGGTGTATGCGGTGCGTAAAGTAAAATCTGAGAAGAGCAGGGATTACTATACTCTTTATTATCGCAGCGCGTCTGGAAGGGTGATTATCACCACTGAGGGCCCTGGCACTCTGCTGGAGAATGGAACCGTTTTGTCGGTGGATGAGGACACTAATTTTGAAGTTCTTCCAGTTTGCCCAGGTATGTTCCGTTGAGAAGGAACACTCTGAAATCACCTACAACACCATTTCTCATCAGTGGGCCTATGGGATCCACCACGGATGAGCCCACCATCGGGTTGAAGGCTGCAACCACGAATATTTTTGGATCTCCGGAATATCTCTTTCTTCCTGTTTCCGTTAGTTTACCCACAAGATGGCAGGGGTAACGATGTATTTTTCCTATGGAGTCCCTGAGTTCTATCTCAGGGTGGAGATGCCCCATAAACACATACTTTTTTTCCATAACCTCATCCTTAGGCCAAGAATGGCCATGGATGAATCCGTAATCCCCAAGCGTGAACCCTTCAGACCCGTATATTTTTGCGTTCATCATCTCTTCAATTCCGCCGTCATGGTTTCCTTTTGATACTATTATTTCAACATCCAGATCTTCCAGTTTTTTTATGTCTCTGCACGTACCTATGCTGTGCTTTACATCTCCCAGAATTATGAGTTTATCTGCATCTTTATCCTTTAAGATTTTTCTTAAATTTTCAATCATCATCTGGGTTTGGGGTTTCACATTTATACCTTCACTTTTTAGCGCTTTTTCGTATCCTATGTGAAGATCCGCCACAACCACCGCCTTAAGTTCGCTGATGAAAAAAGCCCTCTCATTTGGTATGAGTTCAATCATCATCAACACCGTAATGCAGCAATACTCCGTAACCGAGTCTCTCGCATGAGATTAGAGAAAGTGAAATCACCTCGCTCTTGTCCTTCGCACCGAATCCCTCTGCCAGGGTGGGTGCGCCACCTCCAATAATAATTGAGCCCACGAACACGTATAAATCGTCCACAAGTCCTTCCTTTAAGAATGAGTGTATAACTGTACCTCCTCCTTCCACCATCACCTTTTTTATGCCCCTTTTCCAGAGTTCTTTCATAAGGCATTTCAGGTCCACTCTTTCTTCTCCACATCTTATTATTTCTGCATTCAGCTTCCTGGTTTTTGCATAGGTTGTGGTTGCTATTATGGTGGGCGCATCACCGTTCAGTACCCTTGCATTTTCGGGTATTCTTAACTTTGAATCCAGCACGATCCTTACTGGATTTTTGGCATTTTCAACGTATTTTTTCTTAACTGTAAGCTTGGGGTCGTCCTTGAGAACGGTGTTTATTCCCACAAGAATTGCGTCAACACCTGCCCTCATTTCATGAACTCTTTTAAAATCCTGCTCATCGCTTATTTTTATCCTTTTTCCGCCTACCAGTGCGATTTTCCCATCCACGCTCATGGCCGCGTTGATGATTATTCTCGGTCTATTCATAGATATCATCACTCATTATCTTCATATATCCTCCTTTTGAGATGTACACAGCAAGCCTCTTCCTTTCAAGTATTTCAAAGAACTCCTCCCAGGATATTTCCTCAAATTTTTCACTTCGCTTCTTAGCAAGCTGTATAACATCCCTTTCTTTTACCCTCACGGGTTTTAAACCGTACTTCTCAGCGTTTTTTATTGTTTCCTCTCTGGAGAGCCTCTGCATCATCTTCCCCGCAATTGGATATTTACCATAAAAATTTTCTCTATGCCTAATGCTCCGGCCGGGATTTGAACCCGGGTCGTCGGCTCGAAAGGCCGATATCCTTGGCCGGGCTAGACTACCGGAGCATGGATTGCCCGACCTATGGTTCCCCAGTGGCAAGAGGGCATAAAGCGCCAAGCATATAAAATTTTTGGGGCGAAGGGTTATATGATTCACCACCATTACACCTCTATGTACAATGAAATGCAAAGGATGTACAGGCTGATAGGTAATGTTAAGCTGGGCAAGGGAGTGAAAATCGGAGAATATGTAATTATAGGAATTTTACCCAGAGGGTACGAGGAAGGAGATATAAGCACGGAGATCGGTGATGACTCAGTGATACGCTCCCACACAACCATATATGCTGGGAACAGGATAGGTAAGAATTTTCAGACCGGGCATGGAACGAGGATAAGGGAGTTCAATGAAATTGGAGATAATGTGAGTATTGGCACAAATACAGTTGTTGAGTTCAAGGTTAAAATTGAGGATGGAGTTCGCATACACTCGCAGGCTTTTATACCTGAGTACTGCGTGCTAAAAAAGAATGCGTGGATCGGGCCACGTGTTGTGCTTACCAATGCCAAATATCCTCGCTACCCGGGGGTTAAGGAGCATCTTGAAGGGGTTATTGTTGAGGAGAATGCAAAGATAGGTGCAAATGCAACGATACTTCCGGGGGTTAGAATTGGGAAAAACGCCGTGGTAGGTGCGGGAGCGGTAGTGACGAAGGATGTGCCAGATAATGCTGTGGTGGCTGGCAATCCTGCGAAAATAATTAAATGGGCAGATGAATTATCCTACTGAGGTGTTGATATGAAGTACAATCTTGTTGAGATGTATGTTGGCGATGATGTTATAGAGGCTGCTGTCAATGTGATTAAATCAAAGAGGTACATCAAAGGGCCGCAGAGTAAGGCTTTTGAGGAAGAGTTCTCGCAGTACATTGGGACCAAGATGGGTATAAGCACGAGTTCAGGAACCACTGCATTGTGGCTGATTTACGATGCTCTCGGTATAAAGGATGGGGCGGAGTTCATTGCGCCATCACACACTTTTATTGCCACGGTCACCCCTGCAATGCACATGGGAGCCCGTCCGATTTTTGCGGATATAAGTGAGGATACATACACTCTTGATCCTGAAGATGTGCGTAAAAAGATAACCTCCAAAACGAAGGCAATAGTGGCGGTGCATCTCTACGGGCATCCTGCAGATATAAAGCCGCTCAGGGAAATTGCTGATGAGCATGGCCTCTATTTCATAGAGGATTGCGCACAGGCCCATGGGGCATTGTATCGGGGTGAAAAGATAGGTACATTTGGAGATGCGGCTGCATTCTCGTTTTTCCCCTCAAAAGTGATGACTGTTGGTGGAGACGGGGGTATGGTGGTTACAAACAATGAGGAGCTTGGAGAGATGGTGAGAATACTTCATGATCAGGGTCGCAGAAGCAAATACGAGCATGAGTATCTGGGTTATAATTTCAGGATGAGTGAAATTCTGGCTGCTATAGGACGTGTTCAGTTAAGACATCTTGAGGAATGGCTCAGGAGAAGGAACGAAATAGCCAAGATGTACAATGAATATCTGGGCGATGTGGTAAAAACACCAGAGGTTAAAGATTGGGCCAGGCATGCGTACTATGTGTACACAATAAGGGCAGAGAGGCGAGATGCTCTAAGAGAGTATTTGCGGGAGAACGATATCGCCACCGGACTCTATTATCCTATACCTGTTCATCAGCAGCCGGCAATAAAGCGAGTTATCAAATCAGAAAAATTGCCTGTGACAGAGAAGGTGGTGAATGAGATACTTTCCCTGCCCATGCATCCATTCATGAAGGATGAGGATGTTGAGTACATCTCAAGGAAAGTTATTGAGTTTTACAGGTGATTGCCATGAAGATTGCACTTATAGGCACTGGATACTGGGGAAGAAACCATGCAAAGGTGTGGAGGGAGTTAAAGGGTGAGGGTGTGATTGACGATGTAATCCTATGCGATATAAATGAGGATGCGGTTAAACCTCTTGCAAGGGATTTTGGATTTGAGTACAGCACTGATCCCCGTGAGGTTATGACACGGGAAGATGTGGATGCTGTAGATATTGCATCCTCCACCCCGAGCCATTATCCTCTCGCTAAGAATGCAATGGAGCATGGAAAGCATGTGCTTGTTGAAAAGCCCATGGCTGAGAGCAGTGAGGAATGCAGGGATCTGATAAGGATATCAAAGGATCGTGGCAGGATTCTGATGGTCGGCCATATATTCAGGTATCATCCAGCCCTTAATGAACTGAAGAGGATGATAGACAGGGGCGAACTTGGAGATATAATATCGCTTCATACCAGACGTCTTTCTCTTAGATATCCCCGACGCGACATGGGTGTTCTTCTTGCCCTTGCAATCCATGATGTGGATGTCTATTCTTATCTGCTTGGATCAATGCCTGATGAGATTATGGCCATAAGCGCGAGCAATTATGTGGATGGCATTGAAGAGGAAGCGTACCTTTTTCTTAGATTTGGCCGTGTTCTCGGGCAGATCCATGAATCGTGGAATTATCCGATAGGTAAAAAAATCAGGGAACTTCTGGTTGTTGGCAGCGAGAGTGCTGCCAGAATTGATTACCTTAAACCCGATGAAATTATCATCTATGACTCGGCCATAAAGTATGATGGTGTTAAGAACGAAGGTGAGTTTATTAAGAGGGTTGACTACATTGAGCCTCTTAAAGCAGAGCTAATTGACTTTGTTAAAAGCATTGAAAACAACCGCGAGCCTGTAGCCAATGGAGAGGTTGGTTTGAACTCGGTGAGAATGATTGAGATTGCAATGGAAAGCATAAAAAGAAGGGGTCCTGTGAGGGTTGATCTATGATTCCCCTCTTCATTGGTGGAACTGGAAGAAGCGGTACCACAGTGCTGGGAAGGACACTTTCATATCACAGGGATATATTTACCATACCCTTTGAGACAAGGTTTATCGTGGATCCTTATGGGTTAAGGGATCTGGTTTATGCTCTAACAGAAGGATGGGATCAGTATCATGCGCATGAATATCTGCAAGAATTCATAAAATTACTGAACGACATTTATCCATCACGCTTCAAGTACCTTTACAAAATTGCAGCCTGGAAAATATACACAAAGATGCACATTTCCCCACCAAAATACCACATAACGGTGGATGGTAAGTGGAAGGGCGAGTCATACTATGATTTATCCAGGCCTCCATTCTCTTTGCTCATAACTAGAGATAGATTTATGGATTTACTAGGTGATTTTATTTCAAAGATAACGATCTCTGAGTATTCGGGATACTGGCAGGGTTATGGTGTAAGGTTATCCCCAAAGATGAGGGTGATTGGGAGGTGGAATTACAGGGATATCATGGCTATCGCAGGAGATTTTGTAGGGGGGATATGGAACAGTGCAGCCAGCAGATATGGTGCCCGGATAATAGCAGAGCATACCCCAACTAATTTAAATCATGTAAAGTTCATTCTTGATCTATTTCCAGAGGGAAAAATCATCCACATTTACCGCGATCCCCGTGATGTTGTTAGCTCCTACAAGAGGCAGAGCTGGGGCGGTAACAGTGCGGTGGATGCAGTGCCCATTATCAATGCAACCCTTAAAAAATGGTACTCAGAAAAGGAGAAAATTGAAAAAAGCAGGTATCTTGAGATCTCTCTGGAGAATCTCGTATCTGACCCTGAGGTTACCCTGAGAAAAATCACTGATTTTCTGGGTCTTAATTTTGATGAGAATATGCTTAAAATGGATCTAAGCAAAAGTAATAGTGGGAGATGGAGAAGGGATTTAAGCAGAGATGAGGTGAAACTTGTTGAAAGGGAACTTGGATGGTTTATGAAAGATAAGGGATACAAATTTTCAGATAATTCCTGATCTTTTTCCCATGTATATGTTTGCCTTAAGCCAGGATTCTGGAGATCCTATATCAAGCCTCACGCCTTTTATCTCCATTGCAAGTAATTTTCTTGAGAAGGCAAATAGTTTAAGGGCATCAGTAAGCTGGTATTCGTTGCCCTTTCCCCTGGATATGTTTTTAAGATAGGTGAATATCTCTGGGGTAAGCAGGTACCTTCCCACAATGGCCAGGTTTGAAGGTGCCTCTTCAGGGGCAGGTTTCTCAACAAGATCATCCACAGTATATACTGGAGGTCTGCTAAGATTGGATGGCTTTATTATTCCATATCTTTTTGTATCATCGCGTTCAACAGGCATAACTGCAATCACAGGGGCCCCCTCACGGTTGTACAGATCAATCATTCTCCTTGTGGTGGGTTCTTCACTCACTATTATATCATCTCCCAGAAGAACCGCAAAGGGCTCATCGCCTACGAATTTCTCAGCAAGAAGCACGGCATGTCCAAGGCCCAAGGGCTCCTTCTGGCGAACATACATTATGTTTGCCATCTCGGAGATCCTTCTTATCTCTTCAAGCTCCTTTTCTTTTCCCTTCTTTTTTAGAAATTCCTCAAGTTCAGGGCTGCGATCAAAGTAATCTTCAATTGCCCTTTTTGTTCTTCCTGTTATGATAAGGATATCATCGCATCCTGAGTTAATAGCTTCCTCTACAACATAGTGAATTGCAGGTTTGTTAAGAATAGGCAGCATTTCCTTTGGCTGGGTTTTTGTCACGGGAAGCATTCTGGTTCCAAGTCCCGCCGCTGGGATTACTGCCTTCATATTTGAGAATGCGATTAACTCTATATATATGTTTGCAGTTAAACCATTATGAAAATTGCCGTTGTGGGTACGGGCTATGTTGGCCTGACAACTGCACTTCTGTTTGCAGAACTTGGACATGATGTTACTGCGATTGATGTAGACCATGAGAAGGTTAAGAAAATAAACTCAGGCATTGTTCCCATTTATGAGCCAGGCTCGGAAGAGCTTCTAAGGAAACATGCAGGTAAAAACCTTAGGGCCACCACATCATATGATATTGAAGATCGCGATATTGTGTTCATTGCCGTTGGTACACCATCCAGAGAGGATGGGAGTATGGAAACGAGGTATCTGGAGGAAGCATCCAGGGAGATCGGGAGAAGAATCAGGAAAGGTATGGTGATTGTTGTTAAAAGCACCGTTCTTCCAGGTACAACTGAGTCTCTTGTTCTCCCCATCCTTGAAGGGGAAAGCGGATTGAAAGCAGGGGATTTTGGAATTGCCATGAATCCAGAATTTTTGAGGGAGGGTATGGCTATCTATGATA
>JALSPD010000137.1 GCA_026986135.1 DHVE2 group archaeon | reverse complement strand
TCGCGGTGTGAGCGCACTTGGCAATGTTATTAAAGTTTCCACCGACGAGGATCCAGATAAGGTAATTGGCATACTCAATTCCAACTTACACCATATATTTTTCAGAGGATACAGTATGAATGAGGCGAATCCAAGATTCGCAAAACTACGGTGGTACAGATACCATTTACCAGACTTTGGATATTCCATTCAGGATCTCAGGGAATCTGCAAAAATATTTCAGGGTGAGCACGACTTCAGGAACTTTACAAAGGCCAAGAAAAATACTGTGCTGAACATAGAAGAAATAAAAGTGGAAAAAAGGAATGGAATATACATCATTGATTTCCGTGCAAGATACTATCTCTGGAACATGATAAGAAGAATAGTTGCCGCCATGAGTTCCTACGCATCTGGAAACTATTTTGATGAGAATGTCTTTGAGAAGAGGGTGAACTTTGGTGTGGCACCTCCCGAACCCCTCATTTTAATGGATGTAATATACGATTTTCCATTCACAATGAGAAAATTGCGCCCACGGGAAAAAAATTGGTTTTTCAAGAGGTTCTCTGCAGGTCTCGTTTATTACTATCTATTTGAAGAGTAATCAACCGTTTTTTATTTATCACGACAAAGCACTTACCTATACGGAGAGTTTTGCAAAAAATTTATATAGTAGTATTGGCTGATTTAAAATATGAAACACGAAGAATATGTATATGAGCTGAGTGATCTCAAATCAAAGGCACCGAAAATATTTGGCATACCAACAGGAACAAAACTTGATGAGATGTTTTATACTTTGAAATACGATGAGAAGGAGAACAGATTCATAAGGGAACCCCTTGGAGGAATACCTCATCTCGCGATTATAAATGTAACTGGTGTGCCCGATACAGGAAAAACACTTCTCGCGGAACAGTTCGCAGTATATCAGGCCGCACGCAATTATCCGGTTCTCTTTGTAACTGTGGAATCACCAGCCAATTTTCTATACACATCTATGAAGCAGAGGGCGCAGGTGATGGGGCTTGATTTCAGCGTTGTGGAGAAAAATATGATTGTGATTGATGCATCGCAGGATGCTGAACTGAGAGAGAACATGAGTGCGCTCCTTGACACCATGGCCTATGCAATCAGGAAGAAGAACACCAAAAATGTGGTAATTGACAGCGTGACCGGGCTTTACGAGCATCGCGAGGTGCTGGCAAGGCAGATTGTCAGGCAGTTATTCAATTTCCTCAAAAAGTGGAACCAGACGGCGCTGTTCATCTCCCAAAAGAGGTCCTCGCAGAGCAGTGATAGTGCGGAGGCAGCAGGCGGGCTGGCGGTGGCTCACATTGTGGATGGAACAATTGTGATGGATAAGGAAGTGATAATGAGCAAGTGGAGCGCAAGCATGTACGGAAAGAAAATAGGGGAGGTTGTGAGGACAATAAGGATTGACGGCTGCCGACTTGCTCCACATGATACGAGGACTTACATATTTGAGATAACAGATGGCGGCCTGATAGACATAAAGAGCCCGTTATCAGGCGAGTGAGGAGGTGGTGCAAATGGAGATTATTGAAAGGGCAGTTGGGGAGAGAAACATAGATACCATCGCCGAAAGAATCTTCCAGGAGAGCATAAGGATACTGGGCGGATTGAAAAAGCTGGTGGAGTACCGCAACCTTACATGGCTTCCAAGCCTGGCTGAGGCTGCCTATGTGATTGCGCTTAAAAACGAGGCCATAAAGACCAACAGGGAAATTGCGGAGCATCTTGGCATTACAGAACAGACGGTGAAAAAGATACTCTCCGCTGACGAAATGGCGGTGATGGAATACTTAAAAGGAGAGAGGGAGAAGGTTGATGAGCATGTTGCTGGGGGACTTGCAAAGATGGCATATCGTGCAATCAAAGAAAACAGAGACAATCTGAGCGAGAGAATGAAAATTATGGAGGAAAGCGCAAGATCTCTGGGTG
>JALSPD010000136.1 GCA_026986135.1 DHVE2 group archaeon | reverse complement strand
GAAGTGGGATTTGATAAGATTGCAGAAAAGGTAAAGAGGCCCCTCAAAGGTCTGAGGGTGGCACCATATTACGGCTGTCTTCTTCTCCGTCCAGATGAAATCGCCATTGATGATCGTGAGGATCCCCACATACTTGAAGAGCTCCTTGAGATACTGGGGGCAGAAGTGGTTGATTATCCACTCAAAAACGAATGTTGCGGATCATATCATACGGTTGACAAGAGAGAGATTGTGGCTGAGAGGACTTACAAGCTGGTAAATGTGGCCAGGGAAATGGGTGCCGATGTGATTGCCACCTCCTGTCCACTCTGCTTTTTCAATCTTGATAAGAGGCAGGAGATAACGAAGAAAAAGCATCCTGAATTTGAAAATATGCCGATAGTTTACTTCACACAGCTTATGGCCATGGCATTTGGCATATCAGCAGATGAGGTGCTTCATTTTGAACAGCACTATATCTCCCCAAGGGAGGTGCTTTCAAGATGGCTATGAAAAGAATTGGTGTATTTATATGCCATTGCGGTCGCAACATTGCGGGGACTGTGGACGTTAAAAGGGTCGCCGAGGAAATAGGTAAAAGGGAGGATGTTGCCTTCTCCACAACCTACGTGTTCATGTGCTCCCAGCCAGGACAAAAGCTTATTGAAGACTCAATAAAGAAGTACAATCTTGATGGGGTTGTTGTTGCCAATTGTTCGCCAACCCTGCATGAAAGAACAATGAGAAATGCTGCTGCGAGGGCTGGTCTCAACCCCTATCGTGTGGAAATAGCAAATATAAGAGAGTGGGCTGCCTGGCCCCATGAGGATAATCCGGAGGCAGCAACGAGGAAGGCCATACGCATAATCAATGCCACCATTGAGAAACTCAAAGCAAATGCGTCCCTGCACCCCATAGAGGTGCCCGTGGTAAAAAGAGCCCTGGTGATAGGTGGAGGAGTAGCTGGCATGCAGGCCGCTCTTGATCTTGCGGATGCTGGCATTGAAACAGTTGTTGTAGAGAAGAACCCCTCTCTTGGGGGTAATATGATAAGGCTAAGCGAAACCTTCCCCACTCTGGACTGTCCCCAGTGTATTCTAACTCCGAAGATGAATGATGTGGGCGGGCATCCAAACATCAAACTTTACACGTACAGCGAGGTGGAGGAGGTTGATGGATATCTTGGAAACTTCACCGTTAAGATAAAAAGAAAGTCGCCATTTATAGACTGGAATAAATGCACTGGATGCGGTGAATGTGCCAAGGTATGTCCAACAGTACTGCCAAGCGATTTTGATCTGGGCATGGCCACCAGAAAGGCAACGCACATACCTTTTGAGCAGGCGGTACCATTCAAATACACCATAACATACAACGGAGTTCCCCCATGCAATGCAGCCTGTCCACTGCATCTCAATGCTCAGGGCTATGTGGCTGCAGCAAAAGCGGGAAGATTTGATCGCTCAATTGATGTTGTATGGGAGCGCCTGCCCTTTGCGGGTATAGCTGGAAGAATATGTACACATCCGTGTGAAACGGCATGCTCTCGTGGGGACATAGATAAGCCCGTGGGAATAAGGGAAATAAAAAGATTTGTTGCGGACTGGGCTGTTAAAAACGGAAGGAAATACATCCTGCGGGTCAAAGAAGAAAAAGGGAAGAAGGTTGCCATAATAGGGGCAGGAGCAGCAGGCCTTATGGCGGCTCATGATCTCAGAGAGATGGGTTATGATGTAACTGTATACGACAAGCTTCCTGTAGTGGGAGGCATGCTTGCAGTTGGTATTCCCCCGTACAGGCTCCCACAGGAGGTTATAGATTACGAGGTACAGCCCCTGAAGGATGCTGGAGTAAAATTCGTGCTCAACTACGAGGTCAACGACAAGAATTTCGGAGAGATCGTGGAGAAGTATGATGCGGTTATTCTGGCAATAGGAACCCATAAAGAGAGGCACCTTGGTATCCCAGGTGAGGATAAGGCCATGCATGCCCTTGAATTCCTTAAAAAGGTAAATCTCGGAGAGAAGGTGAATATAGAGGGAAAGAGGGTCGTAGTTATAGGTGGCGGAAACAGCGCGGTTGATGCAGCTCGCACCGCTCTTAGGCTCGGAGCGGATGTTACAATTGCGTACCGCAGGACACGGGATGAGATGCCAGCAATACCTGAAGAGATTGTGGATGCTGAGGAAGAGGGTGTTAAGTTTGAATTCCTGGTTAGTCCTGCGGAGATAATGGACGGAAAAATAAAGATGGAGAAGATGCGTCTTGGAGAAAAGGATGCCACCGGAAGAAGAAAGCCCATACCCACAGGGGAGTTTGTGGAGATCCCAGCGGATATTGTGATCCTGGCTGTGGGTGAAGTGCCTGATGCATCCTGGGCTGAAAAACTTGGAATTAAGACTGAGAGAAACAGGATCAAAGTAAACGAATACATGCAGACATCAATACCCAAAGTTTTTGCAGCAGGAGATGCCGTTACAGGTGCATGGGACTGGGTGCACGCTGCGGCCTATGGAAGATGGGCTGCAAAGAACGTTGCAAATATGCTTGAAGGCGAACCTATGGAAGAGGTTCGCATAGAAATGTCTTCCAACCTTCGCGGATACAAAGAACTTGCGTATCCTGCCAAGAGACATGAGACCATGAAGCTTAGCATGGAGGAGAGAAAAACCACCTTTAAGGAGTTCAATCTCGGATACAGCGAGGAGGATGTTGTGGATGAGGCAAAGCGCTGTCTGGGATGCGGCGGATGCGCTAAATGCGGTCTGTGCGTTGAGGTATGCGATGTTAAAGCAATTGACCTCCAGATGAAGGACTGGTATGTTGAGGAGAAGGTTGGATCCATTATAGTCGCCACCGGCTATGAGGTCATGCCCGCTGAAGCTTTCCCTGAGCTTGGTGGCAAGTATCCAGATGTAATAACCTCACTACAATTTGAAAGATTGCTTGCGCCTTCTGGACCTACTGCAGGCATACCCAGAAGACCTTCGGATGGAAAGATTCCAGAGAGCATTGCATTTGTACACTGCGTTGGCTCAAGAGATCCTCAGAATGGGGTTCCCTACTGCTCAAGAATATGCTGTATGTACACGATAAAACAGGCAATGCTCGTGAAGCATGCGATGCCCGATATCGCAGTTTACGACTTCTACATAGATATCAGGTCCAACGGTAAGGGCTACGAGGAATTCTATCATCGCGCGAAGGAGGAGTACGGAGTAAACTTCATTCGCGGTAAGGTTTCAAAGGTATACAAGGTTGGGGACAAGTACCGCGTACAGGGAGTGGATACCCTAACCGGAAGAATTGTAGAAGTGGATGTGGATATGGTAGTCCTAGCCACCGCTGCCAAAGGATCATCTACTGTGAAGCAACTTGCCAAGAAGTTGCGCATACCTTATGATGAGTGGGGCTGGCTTAAGGAGACGCATCTTAAACTCAAACCCCTTGAGACTCCTGTTGGCGGTGTGTTTATCGCAGGGGCGGCACAATTCATAAAGGATATAACGGATAGTGTATCCCAGGGTAGTGGTGCTGCTGCGAAAGCCATGGCCATTCTTTCCAAGCCACAGCTTGAAAAGGAGCCGTTGCTTGCAAGGGTTGACACAGAAATATGTGCTGGATGCGGGAGATGCAAGGATCAGTGTGCATACGGCGCCATAAGCATAGATCCTGTAAGGCATGTGGCTGTGGTCAATGAAGCCCTGTGTGAAGGTTGCGGTGCCTGTAGTGCCAATTGCCCGACCACTGCAATACAGGTGGTGAACTTCAAGAAGAGTCAGGTGATACGTGCAGTTGATGTCCTTGCGGAGGTGTTCTAAATGGGAAAGGTTCTCATATATGGTACATCCCTTGCATCATACCGTGCCGCTGCAAACTTTGCAAGGGCAGGTCATAAAGTAATTCTGCTGAACCGCGGAGAGTTTATATGGCATAAATTCACACAGATGCAATGGCAAATGCCCAGGGACATAATTAATGGCTACTCTAAAGGCTTGCTTCTTGAAACAATGAACAAAACGGGAAACATAGAGGTTTATCATAACGCGGAAATAACCAAAATTGATGGGGGCGCCGGCAACTTCAAAGTGAAGTTCAGGCACAGGCCTCAGAGTGTAAATGAATTTAGATGTATAGGTTGTGATCTATGTCACGAGAAGTGCGATGTTAAGTTCATCCCTATGCCCCTTGGACCCGGTATGAGAATAATAAAAAACGCTGAAGAATGCGTTGAGGTTTGTCCTGCGGGGGCCATTCAGGTTCCCAGAGAAGAGGATATAGAGGTAAACGTTGAGGCAGTTGTTCTATCACCCGAGTACGAGCCAGAGGGGATTGAGAAGTATGTAGGAGATGCAAAGCATGTTATGTCATTCAGGGATTTCGCATGGATGTTCAGAGGTAAGGGCGTGGATAAAAAATTCCTGAAAAGGGACGATGGAAAAACACCCAATTCAATAGGATTTTTCATACCCGCAGGAATGGACGGCTGGCTTGGGTCCTACGAGGAATTCGTGATTGTATTTCGGGAAGCACTCAACATGAAGGAGATGGATCCTGGGCTTGATGTTCACATCTTTTGTAAGGAGATAAGACTTTACGGCCATAATCAGATGGCTCTTTACGAAAAAGCACTTGATAAGGGGATTCAGGTACACACCATTGAGTCCCTTGATCTCAAGGAAGATGGGGATAATCTGGTTGTGAATGGCGTGTCTGTGGATCTTCTGGTTGTAATGCCCGGTCAGAAGATACCTGAGGACTGGAAGAAGATTGCGGAGATTGCAGGCATTGAGACAGAGCATGGCTTTGCGGTAACAAAGCCATTTACCCTTGAAACCACAAGAGACGGTATCTTCGCGCTGGGAGAATTCGTAAAGCCTGTGGGTAGCACAGAGGCAATATATCAGGGAACCGCCATTGTGCCTCAGGCAGAGAGGTACCTTAGCAAACCAGACATGGAAGAGAGGTCTGAAAATATACAGTGGAAGAGGGAGGATTTCAATCCCAAGGTAGGAGTTTTCATATGCGAATGTGCCTCCAAAGGCCTTGAGATAAATGTAAATTCCGATTTTGTATTCAGAAGGGATTACCTGTGCCTGCATCCTCAGGAAATCGTTGAAGAAATAAAGAAGAGTGGTGTGAATCGTGTGGTATTCGGTGCCTGCTCCCCGGCTCTGCGGGGTGCAATGCTTGAGATGCTAGCTTCCAAGGCTGGAATACATCCCTCATATGTAGAACTGGTGCAGCTAAGAGAGTATGTATCCAGAGTGGGTGGTGACAGCAGAAAGGCAAATGCAATGCTTAACGCTGCTGTGGAGAAGGTTAAAGTTAATTATCTCGTAGATGTACCAAAAACTGCTGTGACCAATGGAATAGCCATAATTGGAGGTGGGCTCTCTTCCCTTATTGCCGCTGATTACCTTCTGGATAAGGTCCCGATGGTGTACATAGTTACAAGAGAATTTGATGATGTACATATGGCCACGGGGGTAAAGGGAAATGCACTTAATATGAGTGAGGAGGAAGTGAAAGAGTGGTACAATACTCTGAAAGAAAGGGTGCTGAAAAGGGCAAACTGGATAAAGGAAGATGTTGTGGACATCGGGGGTCATCTTGGAAACTTTATTATAAAAACCGATAGCAACGAGATAAAGGCTGGCGTTGTTATAATAGCCACAGGCGGAGAAATAGTGGAGGAGGGAAATCACATACCCTCGGTTATAGGTGGAAAAACGCAACATGCCTCAATGGGTGCCATCTACGCCAAGAGAAAGGGAGTGAAAGCCACATATGACCTTATGAAATCATATTCTCTACTTGACATCGCACCCCCTGATGCAGAGAGAGGTGAGGGAAAACCGATTATACAGGTTAAGCCTAAGGAAATAAATAAGAGGATAGCCGAGATACTCGGTATGAGGCTTGATGAGGAGGGCTTTTTCTTCTTTGCCGAGGAACCAAGGGAATGGGTGGAGAGAGCAGGCATACAGTTCATGCTGTTTGAAGATGCTTTTGGCGGTATCTTTGTGGCTGGTCTGGCCCACAGACCAATGAGTATTGAAGAAGAAACATATGAGGCGGGGTTTGCTGCCCAGAGCGCCACATACCTGCTCAGGGATAGTTTACCCTCCCCTGCAGGTAAATTTGTAAGTGTTACAAATCCCAGAAGATGTGCAGGTTGCGGCATATGCGTGGACGCCTGTTTTGCAGGTGCGAGGTATATTGATGAGGAGGATAAAATTGCCAAGGTCAGGACGGCTTTATGCGTGGGCTGTGCAGCCTGCGCCAATGCCTGCCCCAGCGGGGCGGCAATTGTGATGCCGTACAATCCAAATGGAGTGTTTAAAATGTTAAAGGAGGTAGTGAAATGAAGGAGAAAAAGTTTGAGCCAGTGATTGTGGGGTTCTTCTGCAACTGGTGCACCTCGGCTGCGGCAGATCTTGCTGGAACATCGCGATTGCACTATCCGCCGAACATAAGACCAATAAGGGTGATGTGCTCATCCACGGTGGATCCTGTGTACATGATAAGGGCACTGCAGGAAGGTGCCGACGCAACCATCCTGGGAGGTTGTCATCCTGGAGATTGCCATTATATAACAGGTAACTACAAGGCGAGGAGAAGAATTGCCATCGTGAAAACCGTACTTAAATCGCTGGAGTTTGATGATGACCGTGTCCTGCTTGAATGGATATCGGGAAGCGAGGGTCCAAAATTCGCCAGGGTGATGAATGAGTACACCGAATACATCAGGAATAAAGGTCCATCTGATTTCAAGTATCTTGACTCACTTGGAGGTGAAGAAGTTGAATGAAAATGAGATGCTTAAAAAGCTCATGGTAGATGCCTTTGAAAAGGGGCTGATAGAGGCTGTGATGGCCCCTGCAGCCACGAAGGACTCATACACCTACGCCCTGATAACAAAAAAGGAAGATGTTGATAAGCTCACACCCATAGCACCTGTGATGCAGTGGAATGGCGCAGATATGCTCAGAAGAATTACCCGTCTGAAAAAATCAGAAAGAAAGCTTCTGGCTATACTGAGGCCCTGTGAGGCCAGAACATACAAAGAACTTGTGAAATTCAATCAGGTCAATCCAGAAAATATAATCGTGTTGAGCTATGACTGCCCCGGAACCATACACGCAAGAACATACAAATACCAACCCACAGGTATTGATGAACTCATTGCAGAGATAAAGAAAGGGGGGAAGAGCAATAAAATCAGGGAAGCATGTAAAGTTTGCGAGTATCCCACACCCATACCAAACGTTGGCGATATTGGTCTTGGGCTAGTAAACACAGATTCGCCCGTGTTCTTTGCCCTTAGCGATAAGGGTAAGGAATTCCTGAAAGCCATGGGTATTGAGGAAGGATCCAGGAATGCCGATGAATGGATTGCAATGCACCGCAAAATACGTGAGGAGTGGTACGAGAAGGAGAGGATAAGAGGCGGTAGAAAAGGTCTGGAAGAATTTCTCTCATCATGCCTCAACTGCCACAACTGCAAGAACATGTGCCCCATATGCTTCTGTAAAGAGTGCTTCTTTGAGGATCGCACAGTATTTGATTACGAATCAACAAAGTTTTTCAACTGGGCTGATGACAAGGATGGAATAAGATTGCCCACTGACAAGGCACTCTTCCACATTGGTAGGCTGATACACATGGGCACATCATGCATTGGCTGCGGCCTGTGCCAGCAGGCATGCCCGATGGATATACCTCTGTACAGGCTCTTCGGAATAGTTGGAAACGAGTTGCAGAAGGTATTTGACTACAAGCCAGGTGTTGATGATGCAATTCCACCTGTTATGGACTTCCGCGAGGATGAACTTCATGAGTTTGAGGGCCTTCTTGGGGGTGAAGAGTGATGGGAAAGAAGGTTGAATTGCTTGATGTTGACAGCGAGAAGATCATGGAGGAAATAAAGAAGGCCGCCTCTCCTCCAGAAGAGGTTGAGCACTGGGTAACCATCTATGTTATGGGCAAACCCTACAAGGTTCCAGCCGGGCTCACAATTATGAAGGCCCTGGAGTACGCAGGATACAGATATATAAGAGGTGCCGGTTGTCGTGCAGGTTTCTGCGGAGCATGCGCAACCATTTACAGGAAGAAGGGAGAGTACAGATTTAGAACTGCCCTTGCATGCCAGACCACTGTGGAGGATGGTATGTATCTTGCACAGATTCCTTTTGTGCCTGCGAACAAGGCAACTTACAATCTTGATGAATTGCAACCAACACCCACGGTACTTCTTGAGCATTATCCTGAGATTGCGAGATGCGTTTCATGCAACACATGCACCAAGGCATGTCCACAGGAGCTGGATGTCATGTACTACATCCAGTACGGAATTCGTGGAGATATAAAGAAGGTTGCAGAATTGAGTTTTGATTGCATACAGTGCGGTCTATGCACCCTTCGCTGTCCTGCGGAGATTCAGCATTACCATATGGCACAGCTTGCCAGGAGGCTGTATGGAAAATACATGGTGAAGAAGG
>JALSPD010000135.1 GCA_026986135.1 DHVE2 group archaeon | reverse complement strand
TCCTGAGGAGAAGGTTGAGGTGGAAGATGGGCTGATCAACGCGGTTATGAACGAGCATGCGGCTTTTCTGGCATTCAGGCGCCTATCTGCAAAAATGCCTGGATTGATCATAACGATAAAGCCCCCCAATGTCATAAGGGAAAGGTACAATATAGAGAAAAGCCCGATAATCTGGCTTACTTACTTCCCTGGCAAATCAGAGGAGGGCATATCCCCCGACAAGCTTGCGTTTGAGGTGATGTACAGCGTTATAAACTTTGTTAACAAGGGTGGAAAGCTGATCCTTATTCATGGTGCAGAATTTTTGGTGGAGCAGTACGGAAGGGATTATTTCCTTGATTTTCTCCACGAGGTGAATCGCCTTGCTGATGGTCTCACGGTGATTGTTGCCATCAATGTTGACAGGGAGCTAATGGAGGGGGTTGCAGATAACTTTGTGGAGATGCCTCTGAAGATTCCAGATCCGAGGGTAAAGAGGGTAACAAAGGAGGAGATGGTGGGCAAAAAGGACATGATCATAATAACCGCCAAGACTCAGGAGCAGATCAAAAGGATATATGGAGATTCCCATTATGTTATTGAAGTGACCAAGTCTTTTACGCCGGATAGACTGGTATTTGAAGGCATGGACAGGATAATAAAAATAGGTGACAGAGATGTTTTCTTTGAAAGCTTTGATTTTGTTCTCTCATCCACTGAGCCAAAGAAGGTAATGCAGTTCCTGAAGGATATAATAGATGTTTCATTGAGGGCTGGAAAGAATGTATATGTGATGAAAACTCCACGTCTTGAGGATTTTCCAGCAATAAAGTCCCTATTTGAGGACCTTCTGTGAGGAGGAAAAATTTATTTACGGGGTTGAAATCTCTAAACGATGCTGAAAACCCCTCATACGCGACTGGCTGCCATTTTAGCATTGGCATATCCTGCCATAAACCCCAGGAGCAGGGCTTATGAACCATACATTGAGAAACTTGATTTTTACAGGAGATTTCTAACATTAATTGGCTATGGGGACCGATTTGATGAGATTGCCTCTGGATTATACGAAGCTATGATGGAGGGGTACAGGATAAAAGAGAAGGAATACAGGCGTGTGGTTGAAGCCCTTGAATGGGAGGTTGAAAAGGGAATAACGGAAATAATAATGGCCATGCAAGATGCCGGAAGCGCACAGAAAGCCGAATTTCTGGATAAATATCTTGCGGATAGGGATTTTGGAGTCCTCTACAGGATTCTCAGGGGCATCCTTCAGGAGGAATGGGATACCATTGAGTTATACCGTAAAATCCTTGCTTTCTTTAACGAGACAAAAACCTTCAACTCAATTGCAGGGGAAGTGTATTCCAAACTGAAATCACGGGTTTTGGTGAATGAACAGATTTATGCAAAGGTTGAAGAACAGCTTAGGGAAGTTATAGATAGGAGGATAAGGGATCGTATAGAAAACCTCAGGAGATCAGGGTACGGAAGAGAGGCGGATAAGGTGGAGGAGTTTCTGAAGGGGGGCGATTATGAGAATGCCTACTACACACTTAAGGGAATAAAGATGGTTAAGAAGGTGGATGTGGAGGAGGTGGATTTAAAGGAATTCATGAAGACGTACCTTGAATCATACCGCATTATTGAGTTGTTGAGCAGGGCTGGGGTGGATGTTGAGGATATCAAGTGGAAAGTCGGAGAGATTATGAAAATAGGCTCTCTAAAGATTCCAGATGATAGAGTTATAATCGTGGATGATCCATATGGAAATGCAGCTTGCTATCTTTCCCTTTATTTGAAGAGGCTTGGGGTTCCGTTTACTTTCTTTTCAACTTCAGGCATAGGCGATTTCTGGATAACTCAGATTGATGTTGATAACAGAATCAGTCCTACTCTTCAGGCGTCCAAGCTTGGCGAGAAGATACTTTCAAGCGAGGGACTTATTCTCCTGGAGGATATAAACTATCTTATTCTAAGCAACAAGTTCAGCGAGGTGTACAGATTTCTCTACTACATAAAAAACAACTTTGAAGGCAGGATAATAATGACAATAAACCTAAAAATGCTCAATGAGAGAGAGCGTGCAAGATTGCAGGGTATTGCAGATTCAATAATACAGGTGGAGTTTCCAGTTAATATATGTGCTTCCAATCTGATTGCTGTTGAGAATCGCCTTAAAGAAGGGGCTCTTCTTCTCTCAAAGGAACGCGTTGACGATTTTCCAGGAAAGGTTTACATAATCTCCGATTTTGGAGGAGAATACACTCTTCATCCTCAGCGAATTGACTTTGAAATTATGGACAAAATAGCGGAATTCATAGACTCTGGGAGTGTGGTTATTGATGCACTGGACATGCTAATTGATGAGAATGGTCTGGAAAAAATATATCTGTGGCTCAAATCCGTAAGGGACATAGCAAAGAAAAGAGGAAAGAGGGTTTATGTGGTAACACGGGATCTGGTTGCAAGTGAGAGGAATTACATAATGCCTCTGGTTGATTTTGACACATTTCTAATGGCAAACATTGACAAAAAGAGACTGGCTTTTATGCAGAGGGAGATGAAAACAGTAAAACGCATTCTTGAAAAGAAGGTTGAGAAGGAATGCGTTTATACCCTTGAAATAATAAAACACCGCTTTGAAAAGTATCGCAAATATCTCTCTGATTTTGAGGAGGATATATCCAAACTCGGCAGGGTTGGAACTTACGATATAAACTGCATAATCAAAATAGCACCCATAAAGCGTGAAATAGAAAGAAGGGTTGAGGAGATTGAAAACATCACTGTGGAGTTCAGGGAAAGGATGGAAAAACTTGATTCTCTCATGCCTGTATTGAGGGTTTATGTGGACACAGGTTCTTTGGATAAGTGTATGATTGAAGCCCGTAAAACCATTGAGAGTGGCAATTATATGGAGGCAATAGATAAGCTTGAGAAATGCGAAGATATGGCTGAAAAACTTCAGAGACGTGCTCTATCACGTGCCTGGTCAAAAAGAGAAGAGATTATGTGTGTATCCTACCTTCTTCCTCCCCATTTGAGAGAAAAGGTAATAGAATTTGAAGGTGAAAGAGAGAAGTTGAAGGATTTCACGATTCTTTATATGGCTGTGAGAAACCTTCTTGCCAGAAAGATGCTGAAAGAGCACGAGAAGCTCAAAAAGTACGCCGAGATAGCATCAATGAAAATATTCGGTGTTCGTGATTTCATAAGAGAGGAAAGATACTGTGATTACAAAAAGGCCAAGGAAAAATTCCTTCGGGATTTTGAAGATAAAAAAGAAGAGATACTGGAGCAGATTAGATCACGGATTATGAGGGCTATAGAATTTTTAAAATCAAGGGGTTATGATGTGAGTGGAATTGAATTCAATGAAGAGAACGAGGATCTTGATGCCCTTCTGGATATTGCTGGACGTGTTGAGCATCATCTTGTTAGGTATGTGGAGAACTACTTCAATACGCTTAGGGACAGGTGCCCCAGATGCATCGGTACCCGTGAGATAGATTTTCTTGAGAAATTCCGTAGGGATCCCCTTAATACTATTGAGGAACTTGAAGATACCCTTACCTCTTTGGAACAGCGCAGTGAAAAGGAGATGAGGATGCTTAAGGAGCTCACCAGGGAAATTGAGGGACATTATGCCCTCCTCAAGAAATATGGGGTTGAGACCACATATATCAAGCCCACCACAGTTGCAGAGGCCAAAATGATACTCAATGATATGCGCAGTAAGGTGGAAGGTCTTACCCCGGATCTTGATATCCAATTTAAAGAGTGGGTTGTGGACGATACTCGTGCGGTGCATGCCTATGTTGAAATTATAAACAGGGATAGGTATCCAGCTAAAAATGTGAGTATTGAGACGCATGGAGCTTTCAGCCATAACTCCAAGATAGAGGAACTTTCCCCTGGAGAGAGCAGGATACTGGAGATTATTGAAGAGGTCAGGGATCCAGATAGTATGGTTGATGTGGACGTCGTTTATGAGGGTCCAGGAGGTAACATAGCCACTAAATCTTTCCAGTATAAGCTAAATCTGAGGGGATACTTTGTTAAGATGGCCAGCGGTAACGAAAAATGTTCAATTTGCCGTGGGAGAATATTTAAGGATAATGAGATGGCTATATGTGCTAAATGCGGTGCCACATACCATATCCAGTGTGCAAAGAGATATGGGAAATGCAAGATCTGCGGAAACGTGTTTATAACATAGCATGCAACGCGCTAAATGTTTTCGGATAAAATTTTATAAGGATAGTGCCGTTATCCTTAGCGATGCGAAAGCATGATAGGTTGGCGTATTCCCTCTCGTTATCAATTCCGATGCTTCCTCTCATTGAAGGTAAGGATAAAGCGGATTCAAAGAGGATTCTCAGGAGACTTAACTCTTACCGGAAGATTTTCACCTACCTTAACGATTCTCAGAGTTTTGAGAAAATCGCAGGAAATCTATACACGCAGTTAAAATCAGGTCGCAGGATAAAGGATCTTCCTGTTTCATCGGTTGAGAAAAAACTGAGAGCGAGATTGAAAAAGGTTTTTGAGGGTGTGATTGAAGATCTCAGAAACACAGGCTATGGAAGAGAGGCGGACAAGATTGAGGATTTTGTGAGCAAAGGGGAATTCATGAATGCTTACAGGACCTTAAAAGAATTGAGAGAAAGCGAGAAAAAAAGTGAGAGCATTGAGCAGTTACTGGAAAGGATAGACGAAATAATGTACGATTTAAACGCCCTTAGGAAAGTGGATTCGGATGTTAGCGAGATACTCTGGAAAATGGCTGAACTTCTGGGTGTGAATAGGGTAAAGATCCCCGACAAGAAGCTTGTATTTGTGAATGATCCGAGCGGAAACAGTGCATGTCTGATCTCCACATACCTGAAGAGAATTGGAAAGGAGCATATTTACATATCCTCAAAGAACCTGAGCGATTATCACATATCTCCCAGGGGCGATAATTACATTGATCCTAATCTCAAAAGTGGTAAGCTTACAGAGGTGATTCTGGGGGCTAAAGGTATAGTGCTTATTGAAGATCTCAACTATCTATCTAATATCAACGGGTTTGGCAGTGTGTATCAGTTTCTACAGTTCGTTAAAAACAGCAGCAGGGCAAAGATTATAGTTACTGGCAGCTTCAAGAATTTTTCAGATAGGGAGACTGCAAGGCTCAGGGGGTTATTTGACGCGACACTCACGATAAGCACACTCTTTAATATATGCTCGTGGGGTATGGTTGGCATTAGATCGCGGATAAACAGAGGATCTCTTTTGCTTTCAAAGGAGCTTGTGAACGATTACCCCGGCGAGGTTATGATGATTGCTGATTTTGGGGGAGAGAGATATGTGCATCCCCAGCGAATAGATTTTGAAATTTCAGATGCGGTAATTCGCAGCATTGGTGAGGGTGATGTGGTTATTGATTGCATTGATCTTCTAATAGACGAAAATGGTATTGAGAGAATATATACGTGGCTTAAATCCATACGGGATGCAGCCCTTGAAAATGGAAACAGGGTCTATGTGGTGGTTAGCAGTTTAATTGGAAAGGAAAGGGAGTATATAAGACCCATTCTGGACACCGATATTTTCTCAATTTCCAAGGTGGATGAAAAGGTCATTGAGGCAGTCTCCAAGAAAATGGATATTATAGAGAAGCTCGTTAGGAGGGCAATTGAGAAGGAATGTGCATATAATATGGAGGTAATAAAGCAGAAATACGGAAGGTACGATAAGTATCTCTCGTCGTTAAAGGATGAGGTTGAAGCCATTCTTGCCTCAGGTCAGGAGTTCAACAGGGAATTTCTTTTAAAGACCACTCCTTTGAGGGAGAGAATTGAAAAACTTGTTGAACACATTGAAAGCAAGATAGCTGAATATGAATCAATCCTTGAAGAGGTTAAAAATGGAATTGAACTTGTTAAGCACTATGTTGATGTTGAAGATATTGAATACTGTGTCTCCTCTGCAGTGGAAACCTACGAAGCAGGAGATGCAGATCTGGCGCTTGATAAAATAAAGCTTTGCAGGAGCAAGCTTGATAAGTTAATGGAGGATGCTCTTAAGGAGGCAAACAGGATCAATGGGGAATTCCAGTGCATAAAAGAGTTGCTTCCTGCGTATTTCCAGAGTAAACTTTCAAAGTTCAAGGATGGTGTGGACAATCTCAAAGAATTCACACACATCTACGAGGATATAAGGATGGTGGCCCTTGAAAAGGTAGAGAACGAATACAACAGGCTACGTAAATACTCTTTTATCTCAGGGATACCACTTGAAAAAATGGATGCCTGGATACATCAACTCAGATTCTGTGATTACTGGAAGAGAAGAGAGGAATTTCTGGAGGAGTTCAACAAGAGCAGGGATAATGTACGGGAACTTCTTGTGGCTACAGCGATAAAGGTAATTGAATTTCTTGAAAAGCATGGGTACACCCCAAGTGTTAGCAGGGAGGAGATACAGCGAACCAGGGATTTTGAAAGGCTATTTTCAAAGGCTGAGAGGGTATTCAATCATCTCTCAATGTACATAAGCAAGAGCATAGAGGATGTTAAAAAGAGATATCCCGAGTTTGTGGAGGAGAATCAGCGGGAGGTTGAAAGGATACTGGTAAGCGCATCTATCAATCCCTCTGATGCCCTGGAAAGATACGAAATTTTTATGGAAAAACTGAGACGTGCTATTGGGGAGAGGGATGCAAGAGCAATTGAATTAAAAAGAAAATTGCAGGAGTACTATGATTTACTGAGAAGCTATGGGGTGCCCGTTAGAGAATGGTATCCCAAAGAACTCGAGAAGGCCGAGATGGGTGTGGAAATATTTCAGAGCATACTGGGAGAACTTAATCCAGATGTGGATGTGAGTATTGACGACATCTATGTTGACGAGAATTATACATGTCACATCTTCCTGAGTGTAACCAACAAGGGAAATCATGAAGCTAAAAATGTTAGCTTTGAGATATACGGAGCCATAAACTATCAGGAAAAGATCGGTACTCTCTCTCCTGGGGAGGAGAAGCATGTGGATATCTCTGCAAAGGTATCCGATCCAGATGAGGATATAAAGGTGGATCTCTTCTTTGAGGGTGTTGGTGGGGAAATGGTAACCACCACATTCTCATTCACGGTAAATCTTAGAGGATACACAATATCAGAGAGCAGCGGTAGTGAAAGATGCGTTTACTGTAGAGGGAAGATACCTCAGGGTATGGAGATGGTGGTATGTTCAGAATGTGGGGCAACATACCACAAGCCATGCGCCCAGAGGCTCAAAACATGCAAGATATGTGGCAATGTGTTCATAATCTGAAAACCTTATTATACGGGTTTTTGATTTAAGGGTATGGTTGAGGCAGGTACCCTGGAAAAAGGAGATGTGCGGGTTTCAATTGAGAATGCGGAAAGCAGAGAGATAATAATAAAAAGCAAGCTGGAACGGATATACGGAAATGCCATAAGAAAAACGGTGGAAGAGATGACAGAAGGGGTAAAGGCGAAGGTGCTTGTGGAGGATATGGGTGCCCTTGACTGGGTTCTTCGGGCCAGGATTGAATCAGCAATAAGAAAATTCAGAGGTGAAGGAGAATGAAACTGAGAAGAACAAGGCTCTATGTTCCGGGTAATAACCCACACCTAATAGAGAATGTGGGGCTGTATGGTGCTGATTGTGTTATTCTTGATCTTGAAGATTCCGTGCCTCTTGATCAGAAATTTGATGCCCGGATTCTTGTGAAATACGCACTTAAAAATGTTGATTTTGGAAAAAGTGAGAAATGGGTGCGAATAAATGGGATAGATACACCCTTCTGGAAAGAGGATATAGAAGAAGTTTTGCCCTATGTGGATGTGGTGAATATTCCGAAGGTTGAGGATTACGGGGATATTGAAGCCATATCCTCAGTTATGAGTGAAATTGAGGATAGAAATGGTCTGGATGAGAGAAAAATCGTACCCATCGTTGAGACCCTTCGTGGTCTGATAAATGCAAGGGAAATTGCAAAGCATCCCCGTGTAATTGCAATGGCATGGGGTGGTGAGGATCTAACTGCGGAACTTGGAATTCCAAAGAAAAAAGCACTGATTCTTGATCATGTCAGGGCTGAAATAGTGATATCTGCAAAAGCCCATGGTAAGATGGCGCTTGATACGGTATATGGGAATGTGAGGGATGAAGAGGGCCTATTTGAATATGCAAGAAGGGCTAGATATATGGGTTTTGACGGAATAGGTGTCATACATCCCAATCAGATTGAAATCGTGCATCGGGCATTCAGACCCGATGATAGGGAAATTGAAGAAGCTAAAAGGATAGTGGAAGCTGCCGAAAAAGCTATGGAAGAGGGTAAAGGGGTTATATCACTTGATGGAAGGATGATTGACAAGCCTGTTCTGGAAAGAGCTAAGAAAATTCTTGCCTATGCGGAGGTGGATTGAAAATGCCGATAAATGCAGTGGGACGTGAGGTTCCAACTGAGATAAACGGACAGAGATTCAAAC
>JALSPD010000134.1 GCA_026986135.1 DHVE2 group archaeon | reverse complement strand
GCACCGCGGTTAAGATGGGACTTCGTCGTGGAAAGATGCTGGCTGAGCCAACAACAGCATACATCATGCTTGGTGAGCGCTGCCATTCCAACTGCTCATTCTGCACGCAGCGGAGAAGCGCACCCCGGAAGGATTACCTCTCCCGTGTTCTCTGGATACCCTATCCTGTGGATGTCCTTAGAAACATAAAGGGATTCTCGCGAATATGCTTCCAGACCCTTGATTATCCGGAGGTGGTGGATGATCTTCTTGAAATTCTCCCCATTCTTCCAAAAATTCCCGTTTCTGTATCCATTGTTCCAGTTCCACGGGAATCCATGATTGCTCTCAGGGATGCAGGGGTGGATATAATCAGTATTGCGCTTGATGCGGCAAATCCAGATATATTTGAGAGGGTTAAGGGCAAGGGGGTTGGAAATCGCTTCACATGGGATGGACACTGGAACGCGCTGAGAATTGCCAGGGATATATTTCAGGAGGTGAATACCCATCTCATCGTGGGGATGGGTGAGAGTGATGAGGAGCTGGTATCCGTCATGAGGGAATTGAAGGAAATGGGCATAACCACAGCCCTGTTCTCATACACTCCTGTGCAGGGTGGAACAGCGCCTGATATAGGCAGATATCGTGCAGTGCAGCTTGCAAGATACATAATATATCGTGGTGGTGGAGAAATTGTTATTCGCGATGGAAAAATTCAGGGATTCATCCTTGATTCTGCATTAAAGCAGGAGGTGAGGCGTGGTGTTCCCTTCCTTACCTCGGGATGCCCGGGTTGCAATCGCCCGTTTTACAATGAGCGCCCAGGAGGCGTGATTTACAATTATCCACGTATGCTTACTGAGAAGGAGGTAAATGTGGCAATTGAGCAGCTTCTTGATTACGCAACCTTTCTCTGAAATTCAGAGAAACATCCCGATTTATATCTCACGGTGCATATGGGTTAAATGGTGATTAAGATGAAAGATTTGAATGGGGATGATGTGAGGGCTCTTAAATCCATGCTTGAGCGCATTGAGGGTAAAATAATCGCCGCGGAGAAGATGTACGATGCCATGTACTTTGCCTACTGGCTCATAGCCATGGTTGGTTACTACCTCCTTATGCCCTTCTTTCAGGGGTATCTTCTGATGCTTTCAGCAGTTTACTGGCCCATCGCTGTGGTTCTTTCCTTCACTGTGGGGGCGAGAACAACCAGGATGATGAGGAATATGAGGGAGAGCAATGGAGGCCATGCGATAAATTCCCGTGTTCTGGGATTTATGATCCTCGCCTCTTGGCTTCTGGGTGCTTTCATCGGGTGGTTTATTATTCCATCCCTCCATTTTGGGGTGAACGATGAGTCATCGCTCGCAGTTGGATTCCTGAGTTTTATAGGGATATCCATACTTGGAATGTGGCTCTCCAACGAGGTATGCAAGGTAAAATCAAGGGAGATGATTCCCTCGTTCCTCCTTGCCTTTCTTGGAGTGCCTGTGGTTATTGGAATGACCACGTGGTCCATGTCCTGGGCTGGCTTTCTTGTGGCCATGGGCTTTTCAATCACCGTGTTCCTGTATCTCTACAATGCCTTCAGGAACCTCGGGTGATTCTCCATGCATCCCCTGGGTGAGGTCATGGGAAATCATGTCCTGGGAAATCCCGTGCGTCTTGGAATAATGCTCTATCTTCTCCCCAGAGGCAAGGTGCTGTTCATTGAGCTTCAGCGGGTGCTGGACCTCACTCCCGGGAACCTTGATTCCCATCTTCGCACTCTTGAGAAAAATGGGTACATAAAGATGAAGAAAATCATCCATGATAGGCCGAGAACTGCGATATTTATCACTTCCACGGGTATTGTGGAGACAAGGAGATATGTACATGCTCTTAGAAATCTCCTTGATTCAGTGAGCGAGGAGGATACAGGGGATTTAGATTCCATGTCAGGACAATCTGATAAGGTTTAAATAATAGTAAGATAATTCACCACGGGGATTAAAATGATGACAGAATCAACGGAACTCATAGGACTTGAGGTGTATACGGATAAGGGCTATCTTCTCGGCACAGTTGAGGATATTCTCATAGATATAGAGGAGCATAAAGTGTATGGGCTGTATGTTGAACGCACCAACCCTCTCCTTGTTGAGGATGGAGTTCCTGTCTCAGTGCCGTATCGCTGGGTAAAGGCTGTGGGAGATGTCATACTCCTGAAGAAATTTCCATCGTATGTGAGCATATCAGGTGTGTGATTTTTACTGTTTTTCAATTTATTTTAGCCCCATCTAACCTCTTCAATGTAGCTTTGGTTTATATTCGCAATCTTTATTTTTATGTCCGCTCTTTATCTGTGAGCAAAGTACCCCATAATTTTACCATTCTCATAATATATCTTGCAGAATCCAAATCTCTCAAACTGCACAACTTCGCCAATGCTTTCTCTTACAAGTGGCTCTGATACACCTTCATACACCGTTCCATCTGGCATAAATACCTTCGTTTCTATCCCCTCCGTGGGGCACCAGTGGATTATTTTCGCTCCTCTCTTTATCACACTGACATCGTTTCCAGCGTATTCTCCTATGTTTCCCCTCTTTACCACATTGCATAGGTCCTTCAGACGGAGCAATGTACCATCATCAATGGATTTCCATTCATCCTCTACCAAGAGCACTCTAATGGGTGATTTAAGAGTATAATGCCTGAATCCCATGTCTTTACTTGGGTGGTATGGAGCGCGGGATTCAATGGCATCTATGCCCCTTATCTCTATTTCTCTGGGATTCCACACGAAAAAGTATCTCTTTGCTTTTGAGTCAATTATCTCCCTGTTGTAAGCGTAGAGATTATCCCATGAGAACTCAATGTCCGCCGATTTGAGTCCCACATCTATCCAATATCTCCTTATTGCCTCCGGATGTATTCCCCTTTTTGCAAGGGCTCTGAGAGTTCCAAGACGGGGATCGTCCCATCCTGAGAACTCTCCCCTTCTTATTCCCTCCTTAATCAGGGAGGTTTTTAGTATTGTATCCTTCATTGTGACCCATCCATAGTGTATGTACACAGGTTTTTTCCACTGGAAGTATTCGTAGAGGTACATCTGCCTGTATGTGTTGTTGAGATGGTCCTTCCCTCTAAGAACATGCGTCAGGTTTAGTTCATGATCATCCACCGCAACGGAGAAGTTCATCAGAGGATACACTATGTACCTATTTCCTACCCTTGGATGCTCGGCATCCTTTATTACCCTGAACGCGGCCCAGTCCCTTATTGCTGGATTCGGGTGGTTAAGATCAGTCTTAACTACATAAACGGCCTCACCGTCCTCGTACTCGCCCCCAAGCATCTTTTCCCATCTCTCAAGTTGTTCCTCAACGCTCAATTCCCTATCTGGCGTGGGCTTTCCCGCTGCCTTGAGTTTTCTCCATTCATCAGCTGGCACTGTTGTTATATATGCCTTGCCCATTTCAAGAAGTTTTCTTGCGTAATCATAGTATATTTCAAATCTGTCGCTCTGAATAACAATTTGGTGGATTTTCACGCCGAGCCACTCAAGATCCTCTGGAATCATGTCGTATGCCTCTGGGAGAATGTTGTGAGGATTCGTATCCTCTATTCTCAGAAAAAGCGTGCCTCCGTATCTCTTAACATACTCATCATTAAGGATTGCCATCCTTGATTGCCCGAGATGCATCGGCCCGGACGGGCTCGGTGCCAGGCGCATTCTTACGGGTCCATTAACATCGGGAAGATCCTCAAGCTCCTTTTTCTCCTCCTTCTTCTTTCTCTCAAGAAGTTCAGGGGCTATTTCCTCAAGTTTTTTTCTCATTTCCTCTGGAGATAGGGAATTCACTTCCTCCACGATCTTCTTTACCTCTGGGATTAGTTCCTTTGCCCTCTTTCTAAGTTCTGGATTCTCCGCCATTATCTTTCCCATAACCGCCTTGTAATTTGCCCTGCCATCGTGAAAGAGGGCATTCTGAAGCGCGTACTTGAGTATGATTTCTCGCAGTTCCATGGTTGCGGATATGCGGATATGTTGATAAATTTTTGGAAATGCTCAATGAATCCGTTTGTTCATTATTGAGATGATGGTTATTGCGGTCAGGGCCAGAAGGAGAATAATCATATGCAGTTCTGGAATATCTCCTCCTGGATTTGCCAGGGGATAGTTGTCAGCGGCGCCCTTTCCACCCGCAATGGGATAACTAACGCCATCCAGGATGCCATCGTCGTCTCCGTCGGTGTAGCTCCCTGCGAGATCATGCCAGTAGTTTCCTCGTCCCCCATGATCCCACTGATTGTTTCCAGAAGAATCGTACGCCTGGCTGTTGGATGGATCGTACACATCCCCTGTACCGTTGTTGTAATAGAACGAATTGTTGTAAATCTCATTACCATCTGAGGAGAGAAGGTAGATGGCGTAAAATCTGGTATGAATAATGATGTTTCCGTCAATTATGTTGCTGTCAGAGTACCCGTATATTCTCAACCCATATTCTCTGGAGTACTCCAATGTATTGTTGTCAATCCTGTTATCTGTGGCATCGTACAGGTATATGCCCGAGGCACCGGAATTGTTTATCCTGTTTCCAGATATTCTATTGTGAGATGCACCACCAAATCTTCCATTGATTAGGATACCATGCGAAGTTGTTTGAGCAATATCATTGTTTGCAATTACATTCCTGTTGAAGCCCTTATCACTGGAATCGGAGTTATCCACATTTATGCCGCAGTTCTCAGGGTAAAGTATGGTGTTGTTCTCAATGGTATTATCGTGGACATTGTCCTTCGCGTATATACCATCGTTGCTGGAATTTGATATTATGTTGCCAATAATCCGGTGGTAAGCATTCTCGGAGAGCATATAAATTCCGTAGCCAGTCCATCTTATGGTATTTCTCTCCAGAGTGATGTTGCTTATTCTCTCCAGCGAACCCAGCATCTCAATTCCGTAATCGGTAACATTGTATATTCTGTTCTTTTCTGCAGTTATGTTGTTCACACCGTAATCCATTCGTATCCCTGTGAATTTTCCATCTATCCTGTTGTTAAAAATTTCAAGATGAGAGGCCCTGAAATGCAGTGAAATGCCGATTCCATTATCCACGAGCATGGAGTTTGAGATGTTTATGCTGCTTGAGTAGGTGGATATCCAGATCCCGTTGGGATTACCCTCAGAGGTCACATTTTCCACCAGAATATGGTTAGAGGAGTATAGGGCAATTCCCGAGCCGCGTGCATATCCTGCGCTGTTTGTGGCGTTGAAGACATGGCAATCCTTTATGAGCACATACGATGATGTGTTCCCTATGTATATTGCTGCATCTTCCCCGTGGGCATCTATCTCCCACCCTGAGATTATGTACGGGTCTCCTGCTGTGCCGGTTCCTGAAATGACGGCATCCGAGCTGGAGAATTCGGCATCGCTATTTATTCTCACCGTTGAATGTGGAATGCTTCCCCTCTCAACATTCTGGGATGAGCTGCCATTTATCCCGGGAGTGTGGATACCCAGAGCCCATGCCAGAGAAATAACTGCAATTGCGGTCCATATTATCAGAACAATGGATAACTTCTTATTCACGGAATCACCGATTATTCCACAGTAATCATCAAATATAAGTGTTTTGATGAAAAAATTTTAATCTGAACAATATTGAATATTTTTCATTCCCAGGTCATCCTGAATTTGCAATCTTCTGGGTTATCAGGATCGATTCTCTCAACACTTCCCTTGGTTCTTGTTATCTCCAGGATACCACGAAGTGCGCCTTCCCATGCGTAGCAGGATGGCTCAGGATGCCTTGCGTTTTTTATGGTTATTATTGCTCCATTGTTCGTGTGGTCAATTAAGAATTCACCATAATTGAAAAGCAAACTGTATGTTTCACGAGATCTTTTAAGGAACCTTTCAACGCTCATAAATGAGGCGACAATGTACCTGAACACTCCAAGGTCCTTGCTTGCGTGCCTGCCAGCCTCAACCACATAATTCAATCCCTTATTTTCCTCAATCCATTTCAGCACCTTTGTGGTGGCATCTGCGGGAAACCATTCGCCATCCTTCGGTAGTTTGTTTATTCCCGCGTATTTCATGGCTTCTTGCATACCCTCAATACCCCATTTTTTCTTAACAAATTTAAGATATCCGTTTACCACCGCACCCTTTGCCATCTTCTCGCTCATGGTGGTTAATTAACAAACATACCTATAATTTTTTTGGTATTTTCATCTCAATATCTTCTTGAGAAATTCTCCCGAGGGAAATCTTAGTACATCTGTGGCTGGCAATCCATACTCCTTCTCAACCTCGTCTATATATTTTATCACCTCCTCCTCACCTAGATTCTCACCATCCACAGATATGCCAACTACCTTGCCTCCTGATACCTCCTCCGCGAGTTTCTCGTAGAGTTCTATCTGCCTGTCCAGGGGTGGTATTTTGAAGCCAGGGTAATCATGATGTTCCCTTCTTGTGGGATCATGCGCAATCACAATCCTCTTTGGATATGAGCCGTGAAGTATCGCGAGGGTCACACCGCTGTAAGCGGGATGCGTCAGCGCGCCCTGTCCCTCAACAAAAACAAGATCTCTTCGCGCAGATATCCTCTTAACGAGTTCTTCCACGGCACCCGCCATAAAATCTCCAGGGATGCGGTCAATTACATAGCCAGCATCCGCTCCAACCATTATTCCTGTTTGTCCAGTGGCTACGAATCCTGCATTTATTCCAATTTTTCTCGCTTCCCTTGTTAGCTCCACTGCTGTTATCATCTTGCCCACACTGCAGTCCGTGCCTGCAACCAGCACGGTATTATATCCTCTTCCAGAGCCATCTGCAACCCTTAATTTCTCAGGGGGTCTGCGAACATCCACGATTTTCGCGTTGCTGGCATCTGCAATTTTTTTGAATTCTGGATCATCCCCAAGAAAATCGTGCAATCCCGAGATAACAGTTTTTCCGTTTTCAAGGGCAATTTTGATTTCCTCTCTCCATTCCACAGGCAGCTTACCGCCGATGGGTGCCACGCCTATTATGAGGGTATCGTAATCCTCTTTCACATCTCGCAGATGCGAAAATATGGGAACATGCCTTTTTCCGGGAAAGAAGTCATCCGCATATCGCCCTGCAAGGGTTCTATCCAGGATGGCCACGATCTCGTCCATGCTGTAAAAATAAACCCCTCTGGCTGTTTTTCCACCCATTTTTGTAAATCTCCCATGGGCAAGAATGACCACTTTCATACATGTGCAACACCCGCTCATATTAAAATTTCACCACTTATTTATCTACACGCTGCAGGGATTCTTTTATTCTGAAAACAAGATCATCAATGCCTTCTCCTGTTTTTGCAGAGATTTTAAGATTTTCAGAGTTGCTTTTATTTATGTCAGATTTGTTTTCCACAACAAGAATGGGCACAGGAAAGTTATCTTTCAGATCTTTCAGAAGTTTCATTTGATCTTCAAGGGAGTATCCGCACGTTTCTGAGGGGTCTAGAAGAAATACTATTAGATCTGCAAGATATTTCAGGGCCAGAATTGCCTGAACCTCTATTTTGTTCCTCCTTTCAAGGGGTCTATCCAGAAGACCTGGTGTATCAATGATCTGGATTCTCATGTCCTTTAATTCAAGATGTCCCACAGTTATTCCTTTGGTGGTGAATGGATAAGGTGCGATTTCGGGTTTTGCGCTGCTGAGTCTGTTCACAAGAGCTGATTTGCCTACATTTGGATACCCTGCTATAACCACACTTGGAAGGTCTGGATCTATGGAGGGTATCTTTTTAATGGTGTCCCTTGCCCTGTTGAGATACTCCAGTTCAGAAGATATGTCTTTTATGACTGATGCTGCACGTCCATAGAACTCCCTTCTGAATTTAAGGATCTCCTCCACCTTCCCCGCGCCTTTTATTTTTGAAGCGTACCGGGAGGCAAAAGAATCAATCCGTCCAGCGGCCCATTTAAGGGATGCCAGGGATTTTTTATACCTGTCCTTTTCAATTAGAAGGTCAAGAAGTGTGCGGTAGAATGGATGCAGTTTGTTTATGTACGGAAAAGCCTCAATGTATCTTTCAAGGGTGCTCACGGCCACATCCCTCGCAGTGTATATCTTTGCGATGCTCAGGTTTTTCTCCATGGCGAGACGGTTTCTGGAGTAACCTACCTCAACTTTCTTAGCACGCCTGAACATCTTGTCTATTAGCTCCTCGGATGTGAGCACCGTGGGTATCTCTCTGAACACAGTTGGTTAGAATGGGAACATGTATATTAAGGGTGTGTTTTGCTATACTCAAAGATCTTCTGGCGGATTCTTTCAATCCCACCATGGTCAAATTTTAACATATTGATGAGTTACTGAAACTGATAGGGGATGGCTACTTTCAATCCCACCATGGTCAAATTTTAACGGGAATATGCAGAGAAAATTTACAACGAGGAGTATGTCTTTCAATCCCACCATGGTCAAATTTTAACCCCAGAGAGGGCTTACACTTCTCTCCAAT
>JALSPD010000133.1 GCA_026986135.1 DHVE2 group archaeon | reverse complement strand
ACAATTTCAGCAACCTGATCTTTTGGCATACCAAGTTTTTTTGCAAGGTAATTCTCAATCTCAGATCTCTTCATTCCACTCTTCTTCTTGTTGTTGACGAATGAGACTATATTCTGGAGGGTTATGTTGAGAAGATCCTCTTCAAGGCCCAGTGATGTGGCAACTTTATAGAGGGCATTCATTAAAACCTCCATGTAATCGTTCAGAACATCGTGATCAACCGACTTGGTTTCCAACTCTGCAAACAGAACGATATAGAGATCCTCTCCCACAAGGGCCACCTTTGCATAAGGGATCTCTCCATTTATCTTCAGCAAATTACGATATATTTCCATACGCTCCCTTGTGTCAAGGCTATCCGTAGGATAATTGAGCTGCATCGCAATCGTGGTGATATAATCGTCAATACGGAAAATCAGCGGAATTGGAAATCGCAGGTGCTTTGCAAAAAGGATGATTGCCCCACTGTCCTTTTCAATCTCCTTCTCAACATCCCACGGAAGATCTATAATATTCTCCGCATCATCACTTCCATCCTTCAGCCACTTCTCAATAAGGTCGGATTTACTGCCCTTCATGGGTGTGTATCAAAAAAAGAATATTTAAGTTTTTCCAAAATATAAAAAAGAGTTAAGCAAACACCTCTATCTGAGGTGCCTCAATTCCCACAATATCGTCGGTGAGTTCGTACATCATACTCAGGATCTCAGCCACAATCTCTGCACGCTTATCATCAAGATCCCACATTGCAGCCTCAAGATCAGCAATACTATGCCTGCTCATCCACTCCTTAACCCTCTTCGGTATTCTCGGTATGCGGGGAAACTTATCAGCCATACATTACACCTCCTGTCTTATTTTTGTCAGACAGTTATATGACACCATGGTATATAAGGATTTCGCGTAAAATTACCATTTCCAAAAAGACGCTGGAAAATACAGAAAAATAATGATGGGTAAGACAGAAAAGGGTGTTAGGATCACTCCAGCATTGGCATCCAGATTCCCTTCTCCTTAGCGGTGCGTATCGCTATCTCATAGCCAGCGTCCGCATGGCGGACCACACCCAATCCGGGATCGTTGTTGAGAACCCTTGATAACTTCTGCTCAGCGAGTTTTGTTCCGTCCGCTACGATAACCATACCAGCGTGGAGGGAGTAGCCAATTCCCACACCACCGCCATGATGGAACGATACCCAGGTGGCACCTGAGGCAACATTGAGCATCGCATTCAGGATTGGCCAGTCAGCAATGGCATCGCTTCCATCCTTCATCCTCTCTGTCTCTCTGTACGGTGAGGCGACGCTACCTGTATCATGGTGATCTCTCCCAATTGCAATGGGTGCATCCACAACACCCTCGCGAACGAGTTCATTGAATGCAAGTCCTGCCTTCTCCCTCTCGCCGTAATTCAGCCAGAGAATCCTCGCTGGAAGACCCTGCCACTTCACATGCTCCTCCGCCTTATCAAGCCACTGGATAATGTGCTTATTCTCGGGGAACAGCTTGCGAATGGCGTTATCCGTCTCAAATATATCATCTGGATTTCCACTTAGCGCCACCCAGCGGAATGGTCCCGAGCCCTCGGAGAACAGGGGACGGATGTACTCGGGCACATACCCTGGAATCTTGAATGCATCCTCAACTCCCGCCTCCTTCGCCTGCGCCCTTATATTATTTCCATAATCAAACACCTTAGCCCCATGCTCCTTGAACCATATCATCGCGGGAACATGCTTTCTCAGAGATTTCCGAACCTCCTCAAGGTACTTCTCAGGATCATTTTCCCTTAGTTCGGCAGCCTCCTCCACAGAGTACCCAGCAGGGATATATCCGTTAAGTGGATCATGGGCAGCCGTCTGATCCGTGACAACATCCGGTACAATGCCTCTGCGCATTAGCTCGGGATATATTTCCGCGGCATTACCCAGAAGTCCTATACTCAGGGGTTTTCCCTCCTCCAGGGCCTCATCCTTCATCTTGAGGGCCTCATCAAGATCATCGGTCCATGTATCCAGATATCCCCCGTTAAGGCGGCGGTCAATGGCCCACTTATTCACCTCCACAATAATACCCACACCGTTGTTCATGGTGATTGCCAGTGGCTGAGCTCCGCCCATTTCTCCCAGGCCGGATGAAAGAACCCATTTGCCTGTCAGGTCATGCTGTCCGTATTCCTTGCGAGCCACTGCGTAGAGAGTTTCATAGGTTCCCTGAAGTATGCCCTGAGTTCCAATGTAGATCCATGAGCCAGCGGTCATCTGCCCATACATTATCAATCCCCTTTCTTCCAATTCGCGGAAGTACTCCCAGTTGGCCCATTTTGGAACAAGGTTGGAATTCGCAATAAGCACTCTCGGTGCCCATTCATGTGTCTTGAACACCGCAACCGGTTTGCCGCTCTGAACGAGAAGGGTCTCATCGGTTTCCATCTCTTTAAGCGTGCGCACAATCGCGTCAAAAGCCTCCCAGTTCCTCGCAGCTCTACCTGTGCCACCATACACTATGAGGTGCGCAGGGTCCTTTGCAACTTCTGGATCAAGATTGTTCATGAGAAGTCGCAGGGGTGCCTCCGTCTGCCACGATTTTGCATTCAATTTTGTGCCCCTAGGGGCGCGAATCTCCCTCATGAGTGCGAGAATGAAAACAAGGATTAAAAATGTTGCGTCATCTCTCTTTGATTTCAGAAGTATGATATACCTAGCCGACATTATCCCTCACCATGAAGGAATGGGTATACGCAAATCTTACCGACATTGCAGGAAGGATACACACAATCGCAATCCCGAAGAACTATGAATCCTTCTTCAAGAACGGCATAGGTATAGATGGCTCATCCATTCCCGGTTTTGCAAGTGTAAACAAATCTGACCTGGTGGCAAAGCCTGATATGGATACCTTCGTAAAAATACCATGGAGAAGAGATGAGTATTTCGTTCTTATGAGCACATACTTCTCCAACAGAAGATTTGAGAAGGATCCAAAAAACCTTGCCGCAAGGGTGGATGAAAAACTCCGCTCTGAGGGATATGAGGTGGTCCTGAGACCTGAGATTGAGTACTTTGTCCTGGATGAAAAATCATCCGGAAATACGCACTACTTTGAACCACCATACTCGGATGATACCTTTGAATACCGAAAGGAGGTGAGCGAGAACCTGCAGGAGATGAATATCCCAATTCGGTATCATCACCACGAAAACGCCACAGGGCAGATAGAAATAGAATTGCTGTGGATTGATGGGGTTGAGAGAACAGCGGATTACACCACCTACACCAAACTCGTGGCAAAATGGATTGCAAAGAACATGGGGATGCGCGTCTCGTTCATTCCTAAGATAAGGCATGACCTGGCTGGAAACGGGATGCATGTGCACCTCTTTCTGAAAAAGAATGGTGAGAATGTGTTCAAGGGCGATGGAGAAATAAGCGAGGAGGCACGGTATTTCATTGGGGGAGTGCTTGAGCATATAAGGTACATTGCCGCGATAACAAATCCAACCATAACCTCGTACAAGCGTCTTTGCGGAGGACTTGAAGCGCCAAGGTACCTTTCCTGGGGATACAGAAATAGAAGTACTCTAATAAGGGTGCCTGCCAGAATGAAGGATATTGAGATAAGGAATGCTGATTCTGCAGCCAACCCGTACCTTGCTTTTTCTCTTATTGTACTGGCAGGCATTGATGGAATTAAAAAGAAAATCACACCTCCTGACCCTGTGGATTACGATCTATACACTCTCCCGGAGGATAAACTGGAAAAATACCCCTCACTCCCATCATCCCTTGAGGAGGCAATTGAACTGATGGAAAGCGATTCATTTGTTCGCGAGAGCCTTGGCTCTGAACTGTATAACGCCTTCCTGGATATGAAACGTTCAGAGATCGCAGAGTTCAGAAAAACTGTTACCGACTGGGAAATTGAAAGATATTCTGATCTATGAGGTGATCACCGTGAGGGTCCTTGTCATAAGCGATGCACATGGCAATTCCGTGGCTCTGAAAAAAATACTTGAAAGTGAAAAATACGATTCAATATGGTTTCTAGGGGATCTTACGGATTACGGACCCAATCCCGAAGAGGTACTTGATATCCTCAGAGACCTCAGGCCAGAGGTATGGGTTTCTGGAAATCACGATTATGCAAACGCATTTGGAGTTGACTGCCAGTGTGGAGAGAAAACTCATGAACTGAGTGTTTACACCAGGGAAAGGATCACCCAGCAAAGGTTATCCCGTGAAGATATTAATTTTCTTAGAAGTCTTCCCACTGAAAAAACAATGAAAATTGATGGCAAGGAGTTTATCTTCGTGCATGCCTGTCCCAGGGATCCCCTCTACGGGTACATGTTTGATTTCAACCCAGATTGCATGATAAGTCCACTTGGCATAAAAATAGAGGCAGATATCATTATTTATGGACATACCCATTTTCCAAGAAATGGAATGAGGGAGGGATACAGGTACTTCAATCCAGGTTCTGCGGGACAGCCAAGAGATGGAGACTGGCGTGCTTCCTACGGGATATACGATGAAGGAGAGTTTCATCTTAAAAGGATAGAGTACGATGTGGAGGAGGTAATAAAAAGGATCAGAGCCCTGGGCCTTGAGAAAAAACACGAATCACGTCTTATTTCAATTCTGAGGGAGGGGAGGGTATAAAAGGGAGGATCTTGTATCCTATGAATCTCCTGGAAAATAACACAGGAAAAATTTAATATTCTTTGTGGTCGTTAAGGAATGTATGCACTCCGAAGATGCAAAAAATGGTTCTTTTGCAATGGGTATAGTGCTTGGCATTGCCTTTCTCGCTTTCAGCAGAAGCATAGGATGGGCCATAAACAAGGGATTCACCTTTACACTGCTTAGTGACTACACCGACTCTCCCTTCATAAAGGGAGTGGTTCTGGCAGTTGAAGGACTTATGGGTCTGATAGTTCCTCCGATAATTGGATGGTACAGCGACAGGATATTTACAAAAAGAGGAAGAAGAAAGCCTTTCATAATTATTGGTGGACTCCTGGCAGGCTTGTCCCTTTTCATGGCGTATGTGGCCTATGCAAACGGATGGATATTTGAAATGTTCCTGTTTTTTATATCCTTCTTTTACTTCTCAATGCACCTCTACACCGCTCCTTTCAGGGCACTTATGCCCGACCTCATAGAGAGCGGTAATAGAGGGAAAGCCAGTGGAATAATAACCCTGCTTGAGGTAGTGGGAAATCTTGTGGGGTTCATACTTGGAGCAATACTTTGGGATATCAACCCCCTATACACTTACCTGATGGGACTAATCCTAATCCCGCTTGCAGCCATACTCACCTACGCTATTATTGACGAGGAAGAACTTGAGGAGGAAAAACTCAACATGGTAAAAGATGAGGGCATTCTTGCATATGCAAAAAAGATGTTCCATGAAACGGATACCATAAAATTCTACACCGCTCAGACCCTATGGTGGATGGGCTTTGAATTCATCGCAATGTTCTTCATAGGAATAGCGGCCCAGATACTATATGGAGATGCATCCGAAGAGCATATAAAGGCTGTCACATCAACCGCTGTTATACTGATGGGTATTTTCAATATCGCCGCGGTATTCACGGCTCTCCCCGGCGGCATTATCTACGACAGGATTGGCAGGAAAAAATCAATAATAATAGGGGATGCAATATTTGGAGCATCCATACTTGCGGGGATGTTTGCAAAAACATACATGCACATCCTGGTGATTCTGGTAATTGCAGGTCTGGGATGGGGCATTCTACTGGCAGCATCCTATCCAGTTATAGGGGATCTACTAAGCAAATTCCGCAGAGAGGAATTCAACGGCAGATACTATGGCGTCTTTGAGGCATCAAGAAGCATTCCAATACTCCTTGGAGGATGGATCGGGGGAGCAGTGGTCCTCATTGCAGGACACAACTACATCTCGCTCTTTCCAGCCTCTGCACTGGCCGTATTTCTCGCGATACCTCTCGTGGCCAAAATGAAACATCTGGACAGGGAGGAGTCCGAATGATCTGGCTTATAGGGGTTATCATCCTTCTGACCACACTTTTTATTTTGTTTTTCTTATTCATCGCCTACAGGATGGCAAAACCACCCAGAGAGAAGGGGGACTGGAATCCAGGTGATTTTGGACTGGAGTACAGAGATTTTGAGGTGAAAAACTCAGAGGGAATCACAATAAGGGGATGGCATATAGACAAGGGATCTCAATGCACCGTGTTTTTGCTGCATGGGTACACCGTAAGCAGGTGGACATTCTATATTAAAAAAATGGTTGAGTTTCTTGCAGATGAAAATCTCAACATTGTGCTTTTTGATTTCAGGGCGCATGGAGAAAGCGGCGGAAAATACACAACGGTTGGCGACAGGGAGCTGGACGATTTTATGGCAGTTCTGGAAAAATTCGGCACCGAGAAAAATTGTGTGGTTGGCTATTCAATGGGTGGCATTGTTGCCATAAGGGCACTCACCGATGATCGTGTCCACTGTGCAATAGCAGACAGCCCACCTGTAAAAATGGATCTGACAGGAAAAAGAGGGCTGAAATACTTCGCCAATCTGCCTGAATGGATATATTCATTTGCAAAACCGTTATTCACCATAATCACCCACTCTTCCACAGTTGATGTAATTTCCTATGCTAAAAAAATAAGAAAACCACTGCTACTTATTGGAGGAGAAAACGATCCTCTTGTCCATGTGGGTGAGATCATGGAGTTTGAAGGCATAAACAAGATGGTTAACAGTGATGTGAGCCTATGGATTAACTCGGGTGCGCATGTAAGGGGAATAACTGCGGATGAGGAAGAATACAGAAAAAGAGTACTTGACTTCATAAAAAATCACTGTGGCGAAGAAAAAATTTATCAAACGGAGGAGGGAAAATGAAGATAAAAGAGGTGCATGTGCTCAGGATTCCAGAAGATGAGGAACTTGTGAAGTACATTGTTGACTTCGCAAGAAAAAATGAGATAAGATGCGCATCTGTATCGGTAATAGGCGCCTTAAAAAATGCTGTGATAGGTTATTACAGCCCCTCTGAAAAGAGGTACATAAAGAAATCCGTTGATGGGCAATGTGAAATTCTCTGTGGATCTGGAAATATATCCTGGAAAGAGGGAATTGAACCCTTTCTCCATTTACACATAACTCTTGGAAGTGAAGACTTCACAGTAACAGGGGGACATCTGATTAAAGGATTGGTATTTGTGGCTGAAGTGATAATACATGAGTATGACGGGAGATGTCCACGCCAAAAGGTTGGAAACCTCTACCTGTGGAGAAGTGATACTAATCCCTTCTCACCTTGACAACAAATTCATCAAGATCTGAAGGAACAACCACTTCAGGAAATATCTCCCGGGCCTCTTCAAGCAGCACCTTTGGATTCTTGTATCTTGGGCTTATATGCACCAGCATAAGCTTTCGCACACCTGCTTTTTTTGCAATTTCGGCTGCCTGTCTGGCGGTGCTGTGCCCGTACTGATTCGCCTTCTCCTCCAGAGATGAATCGGCAGTGGCCTCATGGATAAGAATATCTGCGTCCCTTGCAAATTCAACCATCTCCTCAAAGGGCGCGGTGTCACCGCTGTACACAATCTTACGACCCTTGCGAATTCCGCCTGCAACCTCATCAATGGTTATTATCCTACCGTTATGCTCAATCCTGCCCTTTCTGCGGAGAATCTCAAGAGTGGAGCTATCCAGACCGAGCTTATCCGCCTTCTCCCTGTCAATCCTGGGTATATCCTTCTCCTTGAAGCAGTAGGATAGCGTGTAAACTGGATGTCTTGCTCTTATTGCCCGTATTATGTAATCACCAAAGTCAAGCACATCCCCAGATTCCACCTCGTGGAGGAGAATCGGAAAGCTCAGGGAGTAGTATCCAGCGGAAAGGTAGGAGGTCAAAATTTTAACCGTTCCTGGAGGGCCATAGATTTCAAGGGGTTCTGTGCGATCGTTAAGAACCATCGTCTGAATGAGACCTGCAATGCCAAGGAAATGATCGCCATGGAAGTGCGTTATGAAAATCTTCTTAACCTTCATGAAACTAACATTTGTGCGCATCATCTGCCGCTGGGTCCCCTCCCCACAGTCAAAAAGGAGCACATCGCCATCCACCTGAATACCGAGGGACATCACATTTCTCTCCGGCGAGGGCCATGAGCCGCCTGTGCCGAAGAACACAATTTTAACTGTGGAAGCCATGGATGGTTATCGTTTTCCACTATTAAAGCCCTTTCAACATAAACGGAAAACTTTATCTTTTGTGCCACCATGCAAACATATGAACCTGAAAATTGAAGATCTTTACAGCATGCGCATGCCTGGGGATGTGGTTGTATCACCAGATGGAAAGAGAATTGCCTTCGTTGTGGGAAAGATGAACAGGAAGGAAAATGCGTATCATTCCCGCATATATCTAAGAGATTCACGCACACGGGCATTCACCACGGGACCGCATGATTCCTCTCCAAGATTCACAGAGGATGGAAAGTATATTGTTTATTACAGAAAATTG
>JALSPD010000132.1 GCA_026986135.1 DHVE2 group archaeon | reverse complement strand
TGGGCGGCCTTCTTCTCTTTTATAATCACATCCTCAGGTATCTCCAGAAGACGAGCCGCCTCTCTGAGAACATACTTTCGCACACCGTTGTAGATCTTACACTTTACAGGAATGCGTCTGCTGAGCATAATAATATCTTCAGAGAGGTATGGTGTCTCAATATTTTTTCCAAAGATACTCGCTATCTCCCGTTCCCTGGGGATTGTTTTATGAAGAAGAGTATCAACATCACCCTCCATAAGATCAGGATTGGTAAGATACTTTGCATAACCACCAAACAGTTCATCCGCCCCCTGTCCAGTGTAAATGGGCGAATAGGCAGAGTACTTGGCAACAAAATATAAGGGCAGTTCAAATGACAGTTCCACAGGAGTTAAATGGGGGAATCTGGAAATCAGATGAACCAGGCCCTCCAGAAGAATATCCTCATTAAGGATTACCACCTCATGCTCAAGATTGAGCAGTTCAGCTATTTCTCTTGCGTTCTCAATATCCTTTCCCCCCTCAAATCCAACCGTGTAAAGCCGAGGAGAACAGTCCCTGACGAGATAGGCAACCACAGAGCTGTCCAGCCCTCCTGAAAAGGCAACCGAGGCATCTGAAACACAATCAACACCCTCAAGCAGGTTCGCAAGTTCCATAGAAAATTCTTCACAGGTCATTTTCCCAGCGATGTGAAGGGCAATCTTCCATCAATCAGATCCTTCACAACCTCTGCAAGTGAGTCTACACTTACCCTCCTTTGTTCCATACTATCCCTATCCCTGATTGTCACAGTATTGTCCTGAAGAGTCTGATAATCCACCGTTATACAAAATGGAACACCGATCTCATCTGCGCGTGCATATCTGCGACCTATTGACCCGGATTCGTCGTAGTAGCCATTAATGCCTGCATCTCTTATAATCCTCAATATTTCTCTGGCACGAATATCAAGACCATCCTTAACCATCAGTGGAAAAACACCCACTTTAATGGGTGCAATTCTTGGATTTATCCTCATAACTTTGTACCCAGATTCAGGGCGCTCGTAATAGGTATGCTCAAGCATGGCATAGATGAGCCTATCTATACCAAAGGAAGGTTCCACCACATGAGGTATGAAACGCTCACCAGAAAGCAAGATCTCTTCCTCAACAATCTCATAGGCATCCTCGGGAATATCGTAAGATTTTCCATCCACTTCCACTTTCAGAGTGCCGCCCTCAACGGGCTCCATCTCCTCCATAGCCTTGGCAATTTTCATGGCCTGAACCTTGTACATTGGCCCGAGAATCTCCATATGCGGCACAATACGCTTTCTTCTCACCCTCCTTGGCTCTTTGAATTTCCTAAATGCACGCATATCCACACCAGAATGTCCCATATGGTGCTCAAGATCATAAGCCCCTCTGTATGCGATACCAATTACCTCCATCCATCCAAGCGAGATGAGAATTTCGCAGTCCCATGTATCCTGAGAGTAATGAGCCAGTTCCTCACGGTGATGCTGCCTGAATCTAACCCGTGAAAGATCAATGCCAATCTTTTCCAGAAAACGCATTATCCTGGCCATGTAATAGGCCATATACCCATTCACAATACCCTTCTCGTAGGCCTCCCTTGCACTTATTTTCATCTCCACTCCATCCATTGTAAGAAGAGGTAGTGGGATATCTTCAATAAGGTCAGCATTGAAATCCTCTTGAGGATCCACAAATAGCTCAATTTCAGCCATGTTAAACTCTCTCTGCCTTAATATCCCCTGCCTCGGAGATATCTCATTCCTGTACGCACGCCCGATCTGAGCAATGCCCATGGGCAACTTCTCACGATTAATGCGATAGAGAATGGGGAAATTTACAAATATACCCTGGGCAGTTTCTGGCCTTAAAAATCCCTGCTTGTCAAGTCCTATTCTGGTTGAGAACATCAGATGAAATTCCTCAACATTTCCGAGGACACCGTTGCAATCTGGACAGCGAATATTATTTTCCCTGATAACTTTCTCAATATCTTCAGGTGAAAGCGCGTCTGGAACCTCCACGTAAGGAGAGATGAGCTCATCAACCCTGAAAGCATGGCCGCATGATTTGCATCTCACCATATAATCTGTGAATTTCTCAAGGTGCCCTGAGGCGCGATAGACCACCTCTGGGCCTATCACTGGAGAGTCAATTAAGTGAAGTCCATCTCTATACACAAAATCCTCAAGCCACATGTCAAGCAGATTCTTCTTCAGAAGAGATCCAATAGGCCCGTAATCATAGAATCCAGCAACACCCCCGTAAATCTCATAGGAATTCCAGAAAATCCCTCTTCTTTTAGCTATGTCGTTTATCTTGGCTCTGAGATCCTTCATTCCTCCACACCCACCAGTGCGGCAACAAGATCAATATCAAATATCATCGCACGTAGCTTATCATGAAGATCACGCACAGGAAGCTGTGAGAAATTGTGCTTCCTCATTATCTTAGCTGCCTCCCAAACGGGGCTCTTGGAGAATACAGTGGTGGGATCACGAATCATCACTTCCTCCACAGGGATTTTTGGAAGATTTACCTTTTCCACCATATAAAACAGTTTCATAACGTTCCTCAAACCTTCCCAGTTCCACGCATCCTCGTCATCCCCGAGTCCAAGTTCAGATATGGCCATACTCTTATCAATCTCCACCCTATCAAAGAGATCGCGATCTGTTACAATACCCACCAGATTCGCTTCATCATCAACCACTGGAAATGCAGGCAGAGAGGTAAGGGTCATGGCACGGAAAACCACAGGAAGAGGTGTGCATTTGTGAATTATAAAACAGGGCTTGGTTATAAACTCTTCAACGGGAATGTTGATTCTTCTTTTAACTATCACCTTAAGGAAATCCTGAGGTGTGATTATCCCGATAACGCGGTTCTCCCCATCAACCACAACCAGGTGGCGCCGATTGTACCGCATCATCACAGTTGCAGCATGCTCTATGCTGTCATCCACCCGCACCGTGGGCACATCTGTACGCATAAGTATTGCAAGCTGCTCCTCATCCGGATTCTCAAATATATCCCTGCGCGAGACCATGCCCAAAAGCTTTCCTTCCTTATCAACTACGGGCATCCCTGTTATGTTATGCTTCACCAGTTTTTTCAGAACGTCCCTCCTTGTCGCGGGAGCAACCAGCGTTATTGGATTCTCCGTCATAATGTCTCGCACGGTTTCCATTCAATCACACCCAGCACCAAAAAAAAGAGAAGGTATATAATCCTTGTGTTTTAAAGCTCCCCGATTTCTTCAATGTCCTCAGTATTGGGGGCGGGTGATTCCTCTTTACTGGGTGGCGCCTCTCCTGAAGGTTCTTCCTCTGTTTTACCCTCTGGAGAATAAGGTTTTGGAGCACCTTTTTTCTTGGTTTTCTTTGGAATCTCCGGGATTATTTTGGTGCCCTTCCCACCCCGAAGCATAAGGATAGCTATCACACCAATTACTATGGCAACAATAACCAGTACCAGGTTTATCAGAGAGAGCAGCGGCATACCCGCAATGTCCTGCATGGCCCAAGAACCCTTCTCCACATTCACTGTGAGCACTGAGAATGTTGTGTCATGATCATCCGCATCAGTTACCCAGAACTCAAGCGCATAGCCACCACGAAGATCTCCAGGCAGTTTTATATCAACGGTACCACTCATTTCGTCTGGACTCAGAACCTTCTCCCAGTGGTAATTGGTATTGAGAATCGTCCAGTGAAGCACTATGACATGGGGCTCAAATTCTCCATACTTCGTTATGTTGTAGGCAATCTTTATTGTCTCCCCGGGCTCAAATACCATACTCTGGTACCTTGATTTACTAACCATGTGCACATTCAATTCGTATCCCTCAAAGCGATATATTGTCAGAGTGTTTGCTGCGAAATAGCTCCCATCAGTAGCCTCTGCAGTTATCTTGTAGTACTCAGAATCGCCATCAGGAACCCTGAATGTGAACTTGTCAAGTGAGGCATTCATCTCCATTATAACGGTGTCCCTGTCATCCATTATCTTGTAAAGCAGAGTTGCTGGATGCATTATGTGGCTGCTGAAATCTGTATATATTGTGATCTCATCTCCCGCCTTGAAGAAGTAAGTCTGAGATGCACTTAGATAAATGTAGCCATAGTATACATTCGCATATTTATGATCGCTCATCACATCCCCGTCTGAGAAGTACGCTATGGCCATTACTTTAACTGTACCTGAGAAATTTGTAGGGAGGGTGTAAGTGACGGTATCATCGGATGTTGTGGTGTAATAAAGCACCCTTCTCTGTGCGGTTATCCAGATACTATAACCTGTGACCTCAATTCCAGAGGGGGCAGTAGCATGGAGATAAATGGACATGGTGTCTCCTGCAAGATAGTTCTTTCTATCAAGGTTTATCTTGAAACCTACCGCAGGTATCACATGTGTGGTGTAATATACAGTGTAATGCTCCCCATAGATGGTTACCCTTGCAGTGATGTTGATCATTGAGCCATCTTCTACATCCGGAATATCCCAGATCATGTAGGCCTTACCCGCTATGTCTGTGTAACCATAGTCCGTGTAATTGTGATACCAAAGAACATTCCAGTACTTCGTAATAGTTATGTTTATGTAATCAACATGCACGTTGCCCAGCGGTGAATTCAAACCACCAGAAGATGCATAAGTGCTTATTGTGATAAGAGCCTTTTTGCCGGGTGAAATTGAAGAGTCAAGAGCACTCATATCCATTGAAGCAGAAAGATATCCCGTGTAAAATAAAACAGATGTTTCATCGTAATGCCTTCCCGTGGCATTAGTATTCATGTATTCAACCTTCAGGAAATACATCTTTCCACTTTCAATGACATCTCCAGTCCCTGTCTCGTAATTCTTAAGGGTGTATGTGTCAAATTCGTTCCCACTACCCATGTACGGGCCAAAGGTTATGCTGGAATTGGATGCATCAACTATCCACCACTTGTACTGAGCATTTTTTATTGGAGTTCTGCTCTTCAACCAGTAAACAGTAACATAGGCATGGATTTTCTCAGAGAGAAGATAAACCCCAAAAGTTCCCTTATCCAGAGTAACGCTAACTTCAACACTTCTTATCTCAAAATTCCTGCTCTGAATGTAATTTGTGCCATTGTAGAGATTGATACTGTAATCATCGTCACCGAAATCAAGTTTAATGCTGAATGTGGCCATGCCCTCATCATCAGTGGTAACCGAGATTGCCCCGCTGCTGGGATAGATCAAAGCCCCACTGCTGTTTGTTATATTCACCTTGTACTCCCTGTTGCTCTCCGCCATTAGCTTAACCCACATGGTCTCTCCACTCAGGTAAGTGTCCGTGGAATGAGTGTAATCGCTTGGCCAGAGCTGAAGCCCCTCGCGAACCTCAATGCTCTTCTTGGCCACTATGTTGCCCCTTAATTCAAGCTCTATCTCATGGGTACCAACGCCAAGATGATTACCTGGAAGCACATCGTAATACCCTGTATAATAACCTGTGGAATTTGTGGTGAAAGTATCAATCCAGAAATTATCAACCCTCAGAATATAAACTGTACTGTTCTCACCATGAACACTGACCTTCATTCTTTCCCCGATAACATAAACAGACTTGTCCGTGTGCAAAACTTCTCCAGCCTTTGGAGAGAGACTGCTACCCATCACTGAGAAACCGCTAAGAACCACAAGAACTGCCACCAACACTATCCAGCTCCTCATGTTTTATCACCGTAGTGAGTATCACGGTAAGGGCATTTAAGATTTTTGGTACATTAATAAAATATTTCCAAGATTACCAGGGCACATCCTTGTATCCAAGACGATAAGCGGCAATATTTACTGCACGGTGAATTAAGGGGGTTAGAATGAACACTGTTGTGACAGAGATCCAGTTCCAGAAATGTTCAATAAACCACCCAGGGAAAAGCATGTACAGGAAAAACCAGGAAACAATCACAAAGGGCAACTGATCAAGAAGGAACGCACGACCTCCACTTTCAATACCCAGCCTTCTCTTTATGAAAGATCCCAAAGCATCCCCGAGAAGTGAAGAAAATGACATTGTTAGAAGGAGAGGAATGGCTATATACCAGTTGCGCGAAAAAGGAGGGAACCACGCATCTGGAAGGTAAAAAGCCAGAAAATTCTGAATAATACCCACAGTGAATCCAAATAAAGAGCCGCCAATAAAACCACGCCATGTTTTGCTCTTGCCAAGTATTCTCCTTCCATCGGGCATCATCTTCCCAAAATCCATAGGCATTCCGCCACCGAACATCACCGCTCCAGGATTTGGCAGATATATGGGAAGCATGAGCCAGAGAGTGACCACCATGGACTCAACTATATACAGCATCAATCGGATATTTCCTCGTGGAAAATAATTCTTTCCATGGGAAACCATCAAAATATTTTTAGTGAAAAATCGCATGCCCTCCCTGGTGATTTAGATGCCGCTAAAATATCTAAAAGAAAGGCTGGATGAGGATCAGTTCAAGAAGATTGAGAAAATTGAGAATGAAGCCCTGCATGAATTCCTGGAGAAATACATAGAGGTATGCAATCCTTCACGGGTTTTTGTGGTAACAGACAGCGATGATGATGAAGTATATGTGCGCAACAGGGCCATAATGTACGGTGAGGAACGTCTTCTCATAACACCAGGACATACAGTTCATTTTGATAATTACTACGATCAGGCAAGGGACAAGGAGCACACATATGTACTTACCCCAGAAGGGGAGAAACTGCCATACATACGAACCATGAAGCGAGATACGGGTCTTAAGGAAATCCACGATCTGCTCATTGATTCCATGAAGGGTAAGGAGATGTTCATACTATTCTTCTCCCTTGGTCCAAAGGATTCACCGTTCATGATTCCTGCGGTGCAGATCACTGACTCAGCATATGTGGCCCACAGCGAGCTTATGCTATACCGCAAGGCCTATGATGTGTTTGTAAGAAATCCCAATATTGATTTTATGAAATTTGTGCACTCTGAAGGCGAGCTTGATGAGAGGAAAACAAGCAAAAACCTTGAAAAAAGAAGGGTGATGATTGATCTTGAGGGAAACGTCGCATATGCTGTAAACACCCAGTACGCTGGGAACACAATAGGTCTAAAAAAACCAGCATTCAGATTGACAATATACAAGGCCCTAAAAGAAGGATGGCTAAGCGAGCACATGTTTCTTATGGGTGTAAACGGCCCAGATGGCAGGGTATCTTACTTCACAGGTGCATTTCCAAGCATGTGCGGTAAGACAAGTACATGCATGCTTGTGGGTGAGAGGCTTGTGGGAGATGACCTCTCATTCATAAAGAACATAAATGGAGAAGCACGGGCTGTTAATGTGGAAAATGGCGTATTCGGAATAATACAGGGAGTTAATAAGGAAGATGATCCATACATCTGGGAGGTGCTTCACTCTCCAAAGGAGATTATATTTTCAAATGTTCTTGTCCATGAAGGAAGACCTTACTGGAACGGCATGGGTGAGGAAATACCATGCGAAGGGGAAAATCACAGCGGAAAATGGTGGTGCGGCAAAAAGGACAAGGATGGAAATGAGATTCCACCGAGCCATAAAAACGCAAGATTTACAGCGAGACTTGAATACTTCCCAAACCTTGACAGAGATGCACTTAATGCAAAGGATGGTGTTAAACTCTCTGGAATGATCTACGGTGGTAGAGATTCCGACACATGGCCCCCTGTGTGTGAGGCCTTTGACTGGACTCACGGAGTTGTTATGAAAGGTGCATCCATTGAGTCTGAGACCACAGCCGCAACCCTCGGCAAGGAAGGTGTTAGAAAATACAACATCATGTCAATTCTGGATTTCCTCTCTGTCCATATTGGAGACTACCTAAGAAACTACCTGGAATTCGGAAGAAAACTCAAAAATCCACCAAAGATATTCGCTGTGAATTACTTCCTCAGAGACGAAAACGGGAACTTTCTCAATTCTAAGCTTGACAAAAAGATCTGGCTGAAATGGATGGATCTCAGAGTGCATGGAGAGGTTGAGGCCATTGAAACACCTATAGGATATATACCCAAATACGAGGACCTTGCTAAACTTTTCAGGGAAGTGTTTGACAGGGAGTACACCAGAGAAGATTACGAAAAGCAGTTCACAATACGGGTGCCCAAACTCCTGGAAAAAATAGAGAGAATAAGGAAAATCTACAGCGAGATGTACGGTATTCCAGAGGAGGTATTCAAGCAGCTTGACGCTGAGGAGATGAGACTAAAAGAGGCAAGAAAGAGATTTGGAGACTATATCTCTCCTTTCAAATTTTACACATCCTAAATTTTATTCATAAGAATTTTACATTCGTGCGAATAATTTAAATGCGTTGTTGCCATTTTTGGGTGGATGAAGGTACCCACATCTGTATCAGCATTTGACAACATAGTTGGAGGCGGGGTTCCCTCTGGATCAGTCATAATTCTTGCTGGAGAACCTGGAGCCGGAAACAGAGAATTCTCATACACTTCTGCGGCAAAACTTTCCCTTGCAAGAAAGGACAAGCATTTCAGGGAGTTTATGATTGAAGATTCTCCGGATATATATATCCCTGAGGGGACCACTTATATATCCTTCTCAAGAAGTGAAAAGGAAGTTATGCATGCTGTTGATCTCACATTCAACCCTGATCTGGCATCCTCCTTCAGGGACAATCTTGTATTCAAGGATTTTTCCATTGAGTATTTCAAAAACAGCATAGTCCCTACCAGATGGGTAACTCAA
>JALSPD010000131.1 GCA_026986135.1 DHVE2 group archaeon | reverse complement strand
GGTGTGTCTTACTGGAGGAGAACCGCTTCTTCAGAAGGATGTATATCGTCTTATTTATCGCCTTATGGAAAATCACAATATTCTCATAGAAACTAATGGTTCAGTGTCCATTGAAGAAGTGCCTACAGAGGAGAATGTGGTCATCTCACTGGATATAAAAACGCCTTCCTCAGGCATGCACCACGCAATGAAATTTGAGAATCTGGAATATTTAGGGCCTAGAGATTTTGTGAAGTTTGTAATAATGGATGAGGAGGATTACAATTATGCAAAGAGTATTTTGGAGAAATACGAGATAAAAACTGAGGTTGTATTTCAGCCGGTGTGGGGCACTGATATAAAATGGCTCATAAAAAAAGTTATGGAGGATAAAGTTAATGTAAGAGTTCTTCCTCAACTTCATAAGATTATATGGGGTGAAAGAAGAGGTGTTTGAGGATGTATGCATTCTCCGATGAAGATGGGAAATTTGCAGTTAGAACTGCAAGAAGGGTTGTGGAAGAGTACCTTAAGACTTCCAGTGTTCCTCAGATTGTATTTCCACCAAAATTCAATGAGAAATCAGGTGTATTTACCACGATCTCAAGGTATCCATCCCATGAACTTAGGGGGTGCATTGGATATCCAGAGCCTGTTTATCCTCTGAAAGAGGCACTTGTGCGATCTGCCATAGCTGCAGCTATTGATGATCCAAGGTTTCCCCCCGTAAGATACGAGGAGCTGGATGGTCTTGTTTTTGAGGTTTCCCTGCTCACACCTCCCGAAGAGATCAGAGTTAAGAAGAGAAAGCATTTATTGAAGGAGGTAAAGATTGGTGTGCATGGTTTGATAGCAGAGCGTGGTTTTTATAGGGGACTTCTTTTACCACAGGTTCCTGTGGAGTGGGGCTGGGATACCCGGGAATTCCTTGAGCAGACATGCTGGAAGGCGGGATTGCCCATGGATTGCTGGTTGGATGAACATACAAAATTTTACAGGTTTACGGCGGAGATATTTGAAGAAGTTGAGCCCAGAGGTGATATAAGGAGGAAGAAACTGTGAGGTATGAAGGCAGGTTTTACATACGTGGCCAAATAACCGAGGCATGTGTGGAAGTGGATGAGAATGGAAAAATAAATAAAATCAAAAAAAGTCTTGATTCTTGCAGGAAAATAAAAGGGATAGTGCTTCCAGGTGCAATTGACATGCATGTGCATTTTCGTGAACCCGGGTATGAGCACAAGGAGGATTTTTATACGGGGACCCTCAGTGCGGCATATGGGGGTGTAACTTTCATTGCGGATATGCCCAATAACAAACCTGAAATAACAACACCTTCGCTTTTTCAGGAGAAGCTGGAAAGAGTTAGTGCGAAAGCTAATGTGGACTTTACTCTTTTTTCAATGATTACGGAGAGCACAACGGTTTATAATTTTCAAAATGGCCTTTTCAAATGGTATATGTATGAGATGCCAGATGCAGATATACCTTCCCATGGATACATAACAGTGCATGCAGAGAGAAAAGAATGCATTGGTTCTGGAAAGACATTAAGGGAATACGATCTGGCCAGACCTGAGAGATGTGAGTTTGAGGCCATAGTCTCACTTGGGGACATTCATAGAAAATTTCATATTGCGCATATATCCTCAAGAGATTCCGTTGATGCATGCAGGGCTTTAGGATTCACCTGCGAGGTAACACCTCATCACCTTCTCCTCCACAGAGATATGGATTTGGGGGGGTTTGGGAAGGTTAATCCGCCGCTACGTGAGAGGTATGTGGCGGAGATGCTATGGGAAGATCTTATAAGCGGAAGGATAGATATCGTCGCCAGCGACCATGCTCCCCACACCGCCGAAGAAAAGGCCGATTTTGAAAATGCCCCTCCGGGAATGCCGGAGGTGGAGACATATGTTCCGATCTTCCTTTACTTGGTGAAGATTGGCCGAATTGATATAAAAAGGGCTGTGGAGGTTTTAATGAGCAGACCTGCTGATATATTTGGTCTTAATAAAGGTAAAATTGAAGTAGGTTACGATGCAGATTTT
>JALSPD010000130.1 GCA_026986135.1 DHVE2 group archaeon | reverse complement strand
CAGAGAGGGATAAAAGGATAACCACACACGTTTGCCTGGTGGCAAGGGCGTTTGGGGCCGATCGTGTTATTATCAGTACCAGGGATGAAAAGGTTGAGGAAAGCGTAAGAGATGTGGTTAGCAGATTTGGTGGTGATTTTGAGATAATCACAGGAGTGCCCTGGAAAAAGGTCCTTCGTGATTTCAGGGGTGTGAAGGTTCATCTAACCATGTACGGGATGCCTGTGGATGAGGTTATCCCCATAATACCACGTGATCGTGATCTTCTAGTGGTGGTGGGCGCCGAGAAGGTGCCAAGAGAGGTGTACGATATGGCTGATTTCAATGTTGCAGTTGGAAACCAGCCTCACAGTGAAGTTGCCGCCCTTGCAATTTTTCTGGATCGTTATTTTGGGGGTGAGGAGCTGAGAAAAGAATTCAATGGCAAGTGGAAAATAATCCCTCAGGAGCGTGGCAAGAAGGTCTTAAAGGTTGATTGATGTTATCTCTTTTGATATTCACACCGCACCCTTTAAATTGTAATGTGGCGTGGTGTTAATTGCACCTCAACTCTCACGATTACCCCACCCACTCACTTTTCTATGCGATATTGTGAATGATGTATGCTCTCAAGTTTCAAAAGATTGATATGCACAGTTGAGCATGTCCCCCTATGAGACCATTCAGAGATCTGATACCATTTGATAGAGCGCTGAGTGTGCTTATGGAGAATGTCTATGAGATTGGAGAGTGGGAGCGTGTGCCTCTGGAGGATGCTGCTGGCAGGGTTCTTGCAGAGGATGTAATCGCTCAAATTGATGTACCTCCATTTGACAGGGCTGCAGAGGATGGGTATGCGCTTATAGCTGAGGACACCTTCGGGGCAGGTCAGTATGATCCAAAGGAATTCAGGGTAATAGGGAAGATCAACACGGGTGAATACAAGGACATTGAGGTGAAGCATGGTACGGCCGTTGAGGTGGCCACAGGAGCGCTAATTCCAAAGGGTGCCAATGCGGTTGTCCGTGTGGAGGATACGGAGAGAGAGGGTGATAATTTAAAAGTGTACAGGGCGGTGCATCCGGGTTTTGACATTGCACCACGGGGAGAAGATATAAAATCTGGTGATACGGTATTGCGAAAGGGGGAGTATCTCACACCTGCCAAGGTGGGTGCCATAGCGGCCCTTGGTATGCCCTCTGTAAAGGTATTCAGAAAGCCCCAGGTGGGAATTCTTCCAACGGGGGATGAGCTTGTCAGACCAGGTGAGAAGATTACTCCTGGGAAGATTTACGATGTGAATTCATATACCCTGATATCCGTAGTGAAGGAGAATGGGGGTATACCTAAAGTCTATCCCTATGTGCGGGACACCATAGAGGACATTGAGGCAAAACTGGATCTTGCTCTTGAGAATGATATTGTGGTTTTTTCAGGAGGATCATCAGTGGGTGAAAGGGATCTTTTGATTGATGTTGTATCCCGCAGGGGCAATGTTCTGTTCCATGGTGTTCAGATCAAGCCAGGTAAACCTACATGGGCTGCCATAGTGGATGGCAAGCTTGTCCTTGGGATGCCAGGATTTCCAACATCATGCCTCAACGATGCTTACCAGTTCCTCATACCTGCACTGAGGAAGATGGCTCATCTCCCAGCACGTATGGAAAGAGTTGTAAGGGCAAAGATGGCCCGAAGGATTACCTCAACCCTGGGCAGAGCACAGTTCTTTACAGTGCGACTGGAGGGTGACCTGGCCTATCCAGCATATAAAACCTCGGGGGCTATAACAAGCCTTGCCAATTCTGATGGTTACATAATTATCCCTGCAACGGTGGATCTTGTGGAGAAGGGTGAGGAGGTAGAGGTGCATCTCTGGAGGTGATGTTGTGATCCTCGGATTCTGTGGTTTCTCTGACTCGGGGAAAACCACTATGATTGTGGAGCTGATTGAGAAACTTAAAGGTAAGTATTCTATAGCTGTGGTTAAGCACACACCCCATCATGTGGATATTGAGGGTAAGGATAGTGACAGATTCAGAAAAGCAGGTGCAGCGGAGGTAATTCTGGTAGGGGCTCAGGAAGTTAGGATAAGGGATCCAGAAAGTCTCTACACTCTTTTAAAGTCTTTGGATTACGATATTGTTTTTGTGGAGGGATTTAAAAAAGAACGGTTCATCAAGAAGGCATGTTTCGGATCTGCGGAATGTGATGGATGTGTTTTGAGGGATCCCACACTTGATGAGGTACTTGATTACATTGATCGTGAGATTTCTGTTGAGAGGATAATGGCCAGGCTCCCCAATTTCAACTGCGGAGAATGCGGTCACAGGAATTGCGAAGAGATGGCAAGGGCAATTCAACGTGGCGAAGATAGATTTGAAAATTGCAGATACTGGAATCCCAATGCCTTTGTCTCTGTGACTGTTAACGGAAAGGATATATATATGGGAAAATTTGCGCAGGATGTTGTGATAAATACAATAAAAGGCCTTCTCTCATCGTTCAAGGGGGTAAAAGAAATCAGGGATGTTGAGATAAAAATCAGAAAAAATGAGGAGTGATTATGCGCTCCTTATAACTGTTAGAGTATCTGTCTTGGTCTGCTCTCCAATAAGCCCAGGATACTGCATCTTCACCTGAATCTCATCCTGCTGCACACCACTTGGAAGAGTTACGTTATTCAGGTGAATTGTTACCTTACCCTGGGCATCAGTCTGTCCTGCTTCGGTTATACCGCACCCATCAAGGACCACTTTTACATTGGGCAACGGATGGCCATTCTGATCATATATCGTTATTGTCACATCACCGCTCCAGGTGGCCATACCGTTTGCCTGTGTCTGAGCCTTGATAACCTTAGTCTGGTTTCCGTTTATCTCAATAACCCAGCTGGTTATTGATGGCCCTGATGTCACCATAAAGCTCAGTATCGCTGCCAAAGCCACTGCCGCTACCACCACTGTAATCAATATATACAGTGGGAGACCCACTACAGCTCCGTCCTCTTTCATATATCTCACCCGTTTTAAGTAATGCACATTATGTTATATAAATTTTTCCTGAAAATCGGCGAAATAAATGCTTCGGGAAAAATCCTTTTATATATGGATACCATATCCACATTAGAAAATTTGAAGAGGATGGGATATTATGAAGTCCTTGATGGGTGCTTTAAAGGAAGGTGGTAATGAGAACAGGGAGATACAGCGTATGGTCTCCCCAGATGACGAGGAACTGATGGAACTTGTTGAGAAACTGAGGGTTAAGATAAAGATTGTTGGATGCGGTGGTGGTGGAAGTAACACCATTAACCGGATTATGGAAGAAGGGATTCATGGAGATGTTGAGCTTATAGCTGCCAATACTGATGCGCAGCATCTTCTTCAGATACGGGCAAACAGAAAGATTCTTCTCGGTAAGAGAAGGACCCGTGGACTTGGTGCAGGCTCGGATCCTCTGGTTGGAGAGGATGCTGCAAGGGAAAGTGAGGACAAGCTACGGGAGGTACTGCAGGGTGCAGATATGGTGTTCGTTACTGCAGGTATGGGCGGTGGTACAGGTACTGGAAGTGCGCAGTATGTTGCCAGAATAGCAAAAGAGATGGGTGCTCTTGTGCTTTCAGTGGTAACCCTGCCCTTTAAGGCAGAGGGTAAACTCAGGATGGAGAATGCTATGTGGGGTCTGGAAAGACTTCGGAGGTATTCTGATACCACAATAGTTATACCAAATGACAAGCTTCTTGAGCTCGTCCCCAGACTGCCACTTAACGAGGCTTTCAAGGTTGCCGATACTGTTTTGATGATAACCATAAAGGGTATAACCGAGATACTCACCAAGCCAGGGCTGGTGAATGTGGATTATGCAGATCTTCGCACGGTTCTTGGTGCTGGCGGAGTTGCAATGGTGGGTATTGGAGAGAGTGATAGCACCCAGGATCGCGTTAAGGAAGCAGTTGAGGAGGCCATAAATTCTCCGCTAATTGATGCAGATATAAGCGATGCAACGGGTGCTCTGGTTCGCATTGTTGGAGATTCACATATGAGTGTTCAGGAAGCTCAGATGGCCGTGGATCTTGTGCAGAAGAAGATAAACAGGAATGCCAAGATAATCTGGGGTGCAAGCGTAGATTCCGAGATGGATAATATGGTGCAGGTTTTGGTGGTCCTGTCAGGTGTTAAATCACCGTACTTCATAGAGAGAGGAGGCTCTCTTAAAGCGGCCAGAGAGGCTGCAGGGGAGACTCTGGATGCGGATATTGATATAATAGAGTGAGATTGTATGGGCAAATCGGAGCTTCAGAGCGCAGAGGAGAAGTACAGATTCTACAAGGATAAGAGAAATGAGTTTCGCGAGGCCGCGAAGGAGCTAAAAGAAGAGAGAGATATGCTCAGAAAAGAACGTGAAAAGCTTTTTGAGGAGATGAGAAGAGAAAAGGAACTGAGAGATTCTATTGTCAAGGAGATGAAAGACCACAAAGGGAGAAGGGAGGAAATCAGAAACAAAATTCGCAAGCTGGTTGCCTATGCAAGGGATATGAAAAAGGGTGCAGGAAGAAGCATTGAGACAAAGTTATCCCATGTGAAAGAGGAGATAAAGAACTTGGAATACAATCTTCAAACAAGGCCTCATAGCGTGGAGGAAGAAAATAAAATAATATCCAAGCTCAGAGACCTCAGAAAAGAGCGTGAAAAACTTGAGAGAGATCTTGCGGAAAAAAAGAAACTTCTTGGGGAAGTTGAAAATGTTGAAGAGGAAATTGAAAGGCTTAGAAGTGAGGAACGCAGGGAATCCGAGGAGATAAAAAGGCTTTACGAGGAGTCGCAGAGACATCATGAGCGTGTTATGGAGTTAAGTAAGGAGATCCTCTATCTGAAAGAAAAGATACAGGAGAAGACAAAGGAGATTGAAAAACTAAACAGCAAGGCTGATGCTTATCATGCGAAGGCTCAGGATATGCTTCAGAAAATTATTGAGATTAAGGGGGAGTATCGTAGGAAGAGGGAGGAGGAGAGGGAGATTTTAAGAGAACTTGAAGAGAAAAGCAAGGATATTGATGTGGACGATGAGGATGTGGATAGATTCCTGGAGATTTTGAAAAAGAAGAAAAGAATACGGTATCCCTAGGCAAGTAGTAATAGCAGGACGAGTGCGATTAGCATTAAAAAGCCAGTTACGATGGCGTACATCGCAGCTCTCTTATCTGAGCCAAATATTATGGGTATGGGTCCGATAAGTATTAATCCCCCATAGGAAACCTCTTTCTTTTTGTTTTTATCCCCATAATACTCTTCATCAGGTGGTATTTCAGCATATGGGTTTTTGTATTCGTAGGTTTCAAAATCATGCGCAGCTGCAATATGGAAAAAGGGAGCGAAAAACATGATCATAATCCCGAGAATAACCAGAAATATCCCTGCTGCACCAATTGGCCCGTAGGTATAGAAAACAGGAAATATAAAGAAAAGGGCAAAACCTCCCTCACCAAGAGCCACTGATATGATAAGGAGTGCGAAACCCGAAATAATGAATATAATTCCGATCTTAAATGTGCGAAGCATAGGTCATCACTTCAGTTTATATCCGCACTGTCTGCAGAACTTATCCTCACTGCTAACCTCCGCTCCACAGCTTGGACAGGTGTATGTGAATACCAACTTTGACCCGCAGTTCCAGCAAAATTTATCCTCGGGACGCACCACCGCGCCGCAGTTTGGACATCGCAATTCCTCTTCATTATCCTTATCTTCCTCCACTATGGGCACCACTTCCCTTTTTGGTGGTGGCGAAACAGGCATTTCAGGGTTTGCTATTTGCCTGGGTTTTTCTTCCGGGATTATTCCTGTCTCCAGAATTCTGTTGCTTTTAACAGCAAGTCTCAGAGCTTCGGTGTAATCTTTGTTATTGAAGGCGTCTTTTGCACGCTGGAGATATATCATAGCTGCCTCTTTAATCTCTCCATCTTCGTAACTCACTATTTTGCCTTCCACAACTCTGATTTCAAATTTTGATTGAAGGAAATTTTCTGGTAAGTCCTTTTCAAGTTCTCTGAGAGGTGTGGGCAATTCAGCATCCTTTGGTGCGCTTTCTTCAATCTTCTTTATAATTCTCATCTCTTCTGCGACTCTGGGGCTTATTCCATCATCCACAACCTGCTCCTCTCTTATCCTTGTAAGTACTCTTTTTGCGTTATTCACAATTTCAATACATTCAGCATAATTTTCCATGCTGTATGCTTTTTCTGCCTTCTTGATCATATTTTCCACGGGGGTGGTGTCTTTGTTTCTCTCCTTCATCACACGGACCATGGCCTTCAGCATTTGGAGCTGATTATACGCCTCTGTTTTTGGATCAGACTCTTCGGAAAGTTTCTTCAGCTTTGATTTTTTCATAAAGGCTAGCATAATGTAGGATACGACCATCATAATCACCGCCATTACCAGCAGAACTATGGTGAGTGTGATGTCACTGTCACCATTCATCGTTGTCTCATCATAGTAATGGTATAAAAAGCTTTTGTGGTAATGTGCAATGAGATGTGGGATTGGTGATAATCTCCGCGATGATGGTGGGTATGGGTTCCCTGTTATATATTTGCTCACAGTGTTAGCAGGACTATTCCTGCGAATATAACCAGCATACCAATTATTTTTAAGGGGCTCAACTCCTCTCCTATTAGCACATACGCAAGTGCAGCAACCAGAAATGCATTGGCTGCGGTTATGGCCACGGTAGGTCCTGCAGGTCCTTTGGTCAGGGCTATTTTTATGGAATACATTCCTATTGCAAGTGCAACTCCTGCAATAATTGGCAGTAGGAGAAGCCAGGGGGTGGTATTTTTCAGGTTATACATGAACTCTTTACTGTAAATTGCAAGGAAAACAAGTCCTGTAGCACCCGTTGCTAACCACAGTACTATTGATGCAAATATGGAATCCATATTGTTATGTGCAGCGTATTTAACCAGGAAATTGGTGGTTCCGAACATCAGCATGGTTATCAGTGCGTAGATCCACCATTGCATGGAGGGGTGTAAATGCAATAACTACAAATAATTTGGGCTGAAAAGTTAATATTCAATCAGGCAATAGGCACTTATGGGCATGGTGGATATAACCGATAAGAAAGAGGTCCTGAGGATTGCAAGGGCCCGGGGAACAATAGTTCTGAGAAGTACCACGGTGGATGTTATAAAAAAGGGTGAGGTAAAAAAGGGAGATGTGTTTGAAACTGCAAAGGTTGCGGGAATGCTTGCGGTGAAAAACACTCCTTTTATCATTCCTCACTGCCACCCTATTCCCGTGGAAAGCGTGAATTTCAAATTTAACCTGCATGGAAATCGCATAGATGTGGAGTGTGAGGTCAAGGCACATTACAAGACGGGCGTGGAAATGGAAGCTTTAACAGGGGTTAGTGTGGCTCTGCTCACAATCTGGGACATGGTTAAGTACCTGGAAAAGGATGAGGATGGACAGTATCCCATGACGCAGATAAAAGATATTGAGGTGGTTGAGAAGAGGAAGGGTGAGTGAAATGGGTCACAGGGAGCATAAAAAGCATCGTTATTCCCTAAGGATAGGTGTAATAACGGTTAGCTCAACAAGGAATGCTGATAACGATGTATCGGGTAAGATAATACAGGAGGAAATCTTGAAAAATAGCCATAATATTTGCGGTTATGAGGTGGTGAAAGACGATAAATTGGAAATTCTAAAGGCTCTCTTTTCCATGCTAGGGGAATGTGATGCCGTAATAATCAATGGTGGCACGGGCATAAGCAGGAAGGACCTAACATACGAATCTGTGAAACCTGTTTTTGATAAAGAACTATCTGGATTTGGGGAAATATTCCGGCTGGTTAGCTACAACGAAATTGGGAGTGCCGCAATGATGTCTAGGGCAACTGCCGGGGTTATCTCAGGGAGATTGATTTTTCTGGTTCCAGGTTCATCAAATGCAGTTAAAACAGCTTGTGATTTGATATTTAAGGAAATTGAGCACATGTGGTACGAGATAAACAAGGAAGGTAGAAAATAATGTTAAAAAACAAATTGCTTTACTGCATCGGTGCATTTATCCCCGTTCTTTTAGTGCCTGTCCTTGGCTACACCTGGCTTATTTTTTCCGTTTATTTAGTGGTGCTGGCGCATAGAGAAAAGTTTGAAAGTGCGGGAGGTATGTTCTGCTCTAAATTTTGTCCACGAGGTAAGGTGGGTTTGTGCGTATTCCTTATCTTCCTATTCTCCGGGTTACTGCTTGAGATTCTGGCAATAGTGGATAATCTTCCAAAGCCACCCGATAAGAGGATACTGCTCCATCCAGATCCGCTCGTTGATTTTTATCTTGCAATTGGCTACTATTCTGGATTTGGTATTGTATGGACTTACATTCTTACGTTTTCAAATATCCTGAAAAGGCAATCTTTATTGCTGGAGGATTTTTTGGCATATTGTTTGAGCAGACCGGTAGGCTTCTTTTCACTTTACAGATACTTTCCTGGCCCTATGTGTTTCTGGTTTATGGATCTTTTCAGGCAATGCCTTCGGTTATTGCGTCCAGATGTCTGAGGGATCTCAGGAGAAAGGATGTTCCCCTATGGGGTATGGTGATGCATGGTATAATAGCAGAGCTTGGAAGCATAGCCCTGGCGGCTTTGTTTCTTAACCTCTTGAAAATTACTCTCTCAGTACCAGTGTAGCTCTTCCTGCTTCATGAATTCTCTCATAAGCGATGTAGCATAGCACCCAGGGAAAAGGGTAAATCTGAAATTGCATCCGTCGCGGTGGTAGTTCATGAACCTTATTATTATCGGC
>JALSPD010000129.1 GCA_026986135.1 DHVE2 group archaeon | reverse complement strand
TATCTCACCCGCAATCTTTTCGGCAATCTCCATACATTAATCATGATATTTGCGAATTTAAACCTTTGCACCCTTAAGAATGATGCCCAAAACCTCTCTGTATTCCGTGAGCAGATCTTGGAAGTCAATACTTCTTGCTGCGTATTTAAACACCTTGGAATACAGATCTGGAAATCCATGAGCACCAAGAAAGTAAGAGTCGTAATATACAAATGCTCTCTCTGCCTCCGTGTTTGCCCCATATCTGTATATCCCTTTTCTCCATCTCATTTTGAAATCCTCAGGAAGAAGAGGATATATTTTCCTCATGTTGTTTCCTGGATACGCTCTTTTAAGCCATTTCCTGAAATAGTCCCAGGTGATACCATGATATACTCTCTCCTTTTCCCTCTTTTCTTCCCCAGAATCTTTCTTTTTTCCCGACCTTATTTTTTTGGAGGTTTCCTTTTTCACAACGGATTTTCTCTCATTTTCACTTGACGGCTGATTTTCATTCTTCATTATTTCAAGAATGTCATCTTTAATGATATATGCGGCGCCCGCACCGAGAAGGAGCAGAGATGCTATGGCAACAGACCTTTTCTGTTCATCCTCCATTTATGAGGGATTATGTAATCATGAGATATATGCCTTTCCCGCTTAAATTTTATACTTGAATTCCTATGCTCCACTATGAACGGCTGGACTGGAAAATTGCTTAGGATAAATCTGAGTGAGGAAGAGTTTTATTTAGAAACAATACCTGACTCGGTACTACGAGATTATATAGGTGGTCGTGGATTGGGTGTGAAGCTTTATTATGATATTGTTAATCCCGAGATAGATCCATTAAGCGATGAAAACCCACTGGTATTTACCACGGGACCGCTTACTGGTATTGCGCCGATGTCTGGAAGACATTCAGCAGTTTCAAAATCACCACTTACAGGTACAATTCTTGATTCAAATTCAGGGGGTAACTGGGGAAAGGAGCTAAAATATGCAGGGTACGATGCCCTGGTTATAGAGGGCAGGGCGGAAAAGCCTGTTTATGTAAAAATTGAAAATGGTGATGTGTCTGTAGAATCTGCCGAGAAATTGTGGGGTTTGGATGTAAAAACTGTTACAGGGCATCTCTCCCCCTATGGAAGTGTCGCTACCATAGGTCCAGCGGGTGAAAAAGGGGTTCTTTACGCATCCATTATGAACGATGGCACCCATGCTCTTGGACGAGGAGGGCTTGGTGCTATTATGGGTTCAAAAAATCTCAAGGCTATAGTGGTGAGAGGCACGAATAAACCAAAGGTGGCACATATTGAACGCTATAAAAATGCAATGAGGGAAATGATCAGGCTTCTTGAGGCATCTCCTCCTATAAACAAGGGTTTGAAAGTTTTTGGGACTTCTATGCTGTATGATATAGTGAATTATCTTGATGTTATGCCTACCAATAACTTTAACGATGTTCACTTTGACGGAGGTGATGAATTATCAGGTGATTCCATTGTTTCACGATATGCTATAAAAAGTGAAGGGTGCTGGGGATGTCCCATAAAATGCAAGAAATGGGATGCAGAAAGAAATATTGAGCTTCCCGAATATGAAACCATATGGGCATTTGGTCCCAATATTGAAAATGGTAATTACGAGAAGGTTGTGAAAGCCAACTTGAAATGCAACATGTACGGTATGGATACAATCTCCACAGGGGCAACATTGGCCATGTGGAGGGAGATTAAAGGAGAAAATCTGATTGACTCGGTAGAGAGTGTAATTCATCATGAGGATCTTAAACTGGGATCAATGCGAATTGCCCGAAAATATGGTGCAGATGATAGGAGAACGGATGTGAAAGGTATGGAATTACCTGGCTATGATCCCCGCGGATTGTACGGTCAGGCGTTGAGTTACGCTACAAGTAACCGTGGGGGATGCCATCTACGTGCGTATATGGTTGCGCCAGAAATAATAGGAAAACCTAAATTGATTCACAGGTTGAACCCTGAAGGTAAAGCAGGTCTTGTAGTTATTTTCCAGAATTTGAATGCGGTAATTGACTCGCTTATTCTTTGTAAGTTCACTGCCTTCGCAATGACTGAGGTTGAATATGCCGATTTGCTTAGTGCAGCCACAGGAATTAATTATAGAGCGGAGGACCTTTTAAGAATTGGTGAAAGAATATACAATCTTGAGCGTATTTTTAATGTCAAAGCAGGCTTTTCGGGGGAAGATGATACTCTTCCTGAGAAGATATTTAAAGGAAAGCATGCTCTTTCCAGAGAGATATTTAATGATATGCTTAATCAGTACTATGAATTCAGGGGATGGAAAAATGGAGTTCCCACAGAAGAGACCCTAAGAAAACTCGGAATATATGACTAAAGAAAACCTTATTTACCCCCTATGCATTTCCCGCCTGAACAGGGGCCGTGGGGTAGCTTGGTTATCCTACCGGCTTTGGGAGCCGGTGACTCCGGTTCAAATCCGGGCGGCCCCATTTCTGAAGGGAAAAATTATTTTTACAATTGTGCATTGACGCACTCATGGATGTTCTTCAGATTTTCAGAGAAGAGGCAGATCGCCTTATAAAAGAGATGGGTATTGACCATAGGGTTGATAATGCAAAGGAGGGTTTTGGAGATTTCACGCTGCCCTGTTTTTCCTTGGCAAAAAAATATCATAAAAGTCCTGCAGAAATTGCCAAGGAATTAGAATCTAAAATTGAAAAAACCTCCTATTTTGAGCGTATAGAGGCGGTGGGGCCATATCTTAACTTTCACATATCAAAAACAAAACTTGCAGAGTTGTCTTTAAATGAGATTTTAAGTGGAAACATCTTTAATTTTGAAAAAAAAGAAAAGGTTATTTTGGAGCATACAAGTGCGAATCCTACGGGGCCTCTTCATGTGGGTAGAGCAAGGAATCCAATTATTGGCGATACTATGGCCAGGATCCTCAGAGAATATGGATACGATGTGGAGGTGCAGTATTTTGTTAACGATGCCGGTCTTCAGGTGGCCACCCTTATATGGGGTCTTAAAAATCTTAATTATGATGATGTGAAAGAAGCAAAGTGCGACCACGCGTATGTCAAATACTATCAGGAAGCTTCCAAACTATCCGAGATGAGAGAGGATGTGAGAAACGAGATTCGTGCAATTATGCAGGCATATGAATCCGGCGACCCAAACTTGAAAAAATTCATAAGGGAAAAAATTGGATGTGTTCTGGAGGGAATACTTCAGAGTCTGAGGCGCCTTAACATATATGTTGATACAGTGGTCTGGGAATCAGACCTAATCCCATTCTCAAAAAAGGTGGCTGAAGAACTATCGCAGTATGTAGATGAGGATAACGGTGCTTATTATATAGATATGGAAAAAATGGGTGTGAAAATACAGAAAAACCGATTTTATCTTTATAGAAGTGACGGTACGACCTTATATTTTCTCAGAGATATAGCCTACCACTTAAATAAAAGTAAGATCGCCAGGTATCTTATTGATGTTCTTGGCGAAGATCATAAATTGCATTTTGAGGCTTTGAAAGCAATTGTTGGATTGCTAAATCCTAATGTTACTATTAGACCACTTTTCTATGCCTTCGTGAGTTTGCCGGAAGGCAAAATGAGCACCAGGAGAGGGAGGGCGATCTACCTTGATGACCTATTAGACGAAGGTTATCGGAGGGCAATGGAGATACTTAAAGATAGAGACTACCCAGAAAATGAGGCAAGGAAAATCGCTGAGAAAATCGCAATCTCATCTATTCGCTATTCCATATTGAATGTTCAAGAAGAAAAGCCCATTGTGTTTAGGTGGGATCAGGCGCTTAGTTTTGAAGGAGAGAGTGCTCCTTTTATCATTTATACCTTTGCGAGGGCGAACAGTATTCTCAAAAAAGCGTCATGGAATGGTTCCTATTTCCCAGAACTTATTACGCATCCTCAGGAATACAAACTTCTTAAGCTAATGGCCATGTATCCTTCAGTGCTTACCGAGTCTGCAGAGAAATTGAGTCCGTATTTGCTTGCCAGATATGCGTACTCTCTTGCAATGCAGTTCAATCAGTTTTACAGGGACTGTCCTGTAATTATGGCAGAAGATAATCTAAAGGAATCGCGTTTGGCTATTGTGAATGCATTCAAAATTCTTATGGAACGGGTAATTGTTTTACTCGGTTTAGAACCTCTGGAAAAAATGTAAAAATATTGGAAAAGATAATTTTCTCTTTTACTCTTTTTCTTTACCCTTTTTGCTTTTCTTTTTGAATTTCTTCTTCTCTTCCTTCTTCTGCATATATCTCCATCCAATGTATCCTGCAATAGCCACTATTGCGATTCCTCCACCTATCATTGCAGGCATCTTCCACGGTGCCATGTCTACCTTTACTGTTTCCTTCTTCTCGTTGTCACTCATGTAGCTCTTGGGTTCGTCTTCACACCACACCTTTATTGTTAGTGTGTAATTTCCTGGTGCGGAGGGTGTCCAGGTAAGTGTCTGTATTGCATAGCTGCCATTCTTAAGGTTATCAAAGCTCTTGTTAACCACTGCCTTGTTATCTATGTATATTGCTATCCAGTATTTCTGTGCAATGGCATTTCCATTATTTGACACATTTACTTTTACTTGCAGGGCATTTCCCTCTATCCTGTCTCCCTTTATATCAACACTGTTTATTGTGAGGTCAGGTCTCACTGGGGTTACCCTAAGTGTTTTGTTTATTAGATTGTAGTTTCCATTAGCATCTGTGACATTCAGTATTATGTAATATGTGCCGTATTTGTGGAATACCAGTGTAACCTTATTTGCACTAAAGCTTCCATTCACGATGTCATATACTCCGTCAGTTATGTTTACTACTTTGTAATCTTTGTCTTTGATTGTCCAGTTGTACATGGCAATGGTTCCGTTTTCAGGATCGTATGTACCGCTCGCATCCAGTGTCACGTTTTCGTTCTCTTTAACTTCGTTTACATTCTTACCGTTCACAGTGAAATTCAGGTAAACAACTGGTTTTGTTATATCTTTTACTTCCACAGGTATCGTAATTGTTATGGTATTATTTACGGAGTCTCTTACAGTTACGTTTATGTAATATTGTCCGCTTCTCGTTGGCATATCAAACGCATAGCTTCTGTTTATCCCTGTACTTTTATTTCCATTGAAGTCCCATTCTACAATAACCGGTAGATTTGTCTTGTTTACAGAGTCGTATGTGTCATATGTGGCAGTTGCATCGTATACTATTTCCTGTGACTCATTTACTGTGAGTGTTGCAGTTATTGTTACCTTCCCTGTGGTGCTGTTTCTCCAGGCATAGCCTGTTTTACCTTCTATAGTGTAATCTATCTTTCCTATGTTCTCCTTGTTTGCTGTAAGTGTTGCAAGTACCTTTCCAGATGGGCTTCTAATGGTTATATTTATGGTAGGCCAGTAATCATCTGCAAGAAGGGTTATGTTTGTCTCATTGGTGTTGGCACCCACATCTGTTACCTTTATACCAAGGATATGTTTTCCTCTGCTAAGTGTTCTTGTAATGTTGTACAATCCCTTGCCATCCGCAATTACTGTGCCATCAAGTGTCCAGGTGTAGGTTGTGTTCTTTGCATCGGTCCTTTCTCTCACCTCATCATATGCCATCTTTGATGCGTTAAACCACACTTCCTGATTTGCGGGAATAATCACTGTATAATTATCTGAACTCTGGTTGGCCACGTGATTTGCTCCAGTCATATTCTTCCAGCCTATTTCAAAGTGTTCTCCATCCAGTGTTATTTTTGGGCTCTTCCTTTCTCTAAGTATGATTGTAATCGGGGATTCTTCTATTTTTGTGATTTTTATTGTTCCTATGTAATTCTCCGCTTTAGCCCCAGTTATGTCGTTGCTTCTTTCCATATCGTCAGGAATCTTTAGATTATAGACATATACGTTATGTGCACCCATGTCATTGTCCATTTTTCCGTACAGTTCAATATCTACTTTCCCATCTTTTAGAAGATTATCCTTGGTTATGTTCTCATTCTTGTAGTGAAGATTCAGCGTGATTACAAATTTTTCGTTTGTATTGTCAATCACATTCCACTGGTATGTGTTACTCTCCAGCACGTATATATTACCATCCAGTGTTATTAGTTTATCCGTGTATTTTGCGTAATCATGTGCAAGGTACTTCTCTAGGAATGAGTTTCCTTCTCCAAGGAATTTAAGCTGGTAATATAGAATGCCTGTGTTGTTGTAGGGCAATGATTTTAGAACGGTCTCATTTGTTATTTGTCTGGTATATGTGACATTAATCCATCTGAAGTCTTTTGAAATCTCCATTGTGTATGTTATGCTTTGATCTACTTTCTGGAGAGAGACTTCATGGGGTGTACTACCTCCAGAGAGTGCGGATGCACTGTATACCTTGTATCCATAACCATCAGCCGTTACTATTATATTGTAATTAAGAGAGGTGAGGTAGAAGCTAAATGGTCCTCCAGGGAATGTCATTATCTTGTACGTTCCTGTGGTTTTGTTAATTATTGTCACATGTACTGTTGTGCCCACTGGCATCCCTGTGGAACTATCTTCTACAACGCCCCATATCTTGTATGAAGCATCTAGGTTTATTGTTATGTTAGCACTGCCAGAGACATCTACCTCCCTGTATGTCTCTTTGCTAACGCCCCCCTCCTCGTATACGACTTTCAAATTCACCTTTCCGCTGGGTGCCTTTATGGTCACAGGAGTATAGTTTCCATCCACGAAATATGCATTTCCGGTATCTATTTCTACATCATGATAGTATTCAACTACCTGTGCTGGAATTTCTGTACCGCCCTTTTTGATTGTTATATTGAGGGTATTATCCAGCGAGTACCTTTTAACAACCAGATCTCTGAATTCTGCACCGGTCACAGTGTACATTCCGTTTGCATCAAATTTTACAGCTTCGTAGGCTTTATCATAGAAGTATGATCCGCTTACAGACCCCATGGTTTTTATAACGTAGTTTCCATATGCAATGTTGCTAAACACCACAATCCCGTTGGAGGATGATACTGAAGATGTTATCATCTTTCCATCCATATTGAACAGATACACATCAATTCCGGAGAGAAAATCGCTCTCTCCTGAGTTATCATCGCTGTAGGTCACAACAAAACGCATGTCTCCTTTCTCTGGTGTCAGAGCGTGCACTGTGCCAGCTACAAATAGGGCGCTTAACAGCAGCACTGCCATCGCTGCAATCACTTCCGCCTTCCTACTTACTTTTGCGCTCATGGTATATTCCCTCCGTTTTTATGCTGCTGGGGAAAACTACTTTCCATTTAAATACTTTTCTTTTTCATTCCACTCATGTATCTTCCCATCTTCAATTTTCAATACCCTTGATGCATACTTGAGAAGTCTCATATCATGCGTGGCTATTATTACTGTTTTTCCGTCATCGTTCAACTCTTTGAAAAGTTCTATTATCTTTAATCCAGTTTCTGTGTCAAGTTCTCCTGTGGGCTCATCGGCCAGAATCAGGGATGGATCATTTGCAAGTGCAACAGCTATTGCTACTCGCTGCTGTTCACCACCACTCATTTCATCTGGATAATGCTTCTCTCTGCTAAGCATGCCAACTTTTTCAAGAAGTTCTTTTGCACGCTTTTTTCTTTCAGTTACACCAAGTCCCGCAAACTGCATGGGTAGCATCACATTTTCCAGTGCATTTAGTGTGGGTACTAAATTGAAAAATTGGAATACCATCCCAACCTCCCTTTTCCTGTATTCTGTGAGCTCTTTATCGTTCATCATAGCTATGTTTTTTCCATTAACTATTATCTTTCCTGCGGTAGGTCTGTCAATACCTCCAAGTAGGTGCAGAAAGGTGGTTTTACCAGATCCGCTTGGACCTATAAGCATTACAAACTCTCCATTTTCGATTCTCAGGCTGATATCCCTTATGGCAATAACCTCTATTGTCCCTCTTCTGTAAACCTTTATTAAGTTTTCAATCTCAATCATTACATTTCACCTCCCAATCCTCTTATTATTTCGCTTGGTTTTACTCTTGAGAAAATAAGTGATAATATGTACTGTACAATGAAAAATATCAGTGTCATTGAGAAGGTAACAGTTAGGAAGTTTTCACCAAGGATAAATATTGATGGTATTTGTGAAGATATGTAGAAAAATGATGTTGTTGAATAAGCCAGTGCAAGTCCTGTAAGTGAGCCTATGCAAAGAGAAATTATTATTATTGCTCCCCCTTCTATTAACAGTATCTTTGTTATCTGTGAGCTGGCGGCACCCCTTACTTTGTACAGAGAAATTTCACCTCTCCTGTTAAAATACAGCGAATACTGTATGATAAATATTGCCGCAGCACCAATAAAAATTAGAAATGTTTGTATGGTTGTGAGAAAGGCACCTATGTATTTATCCTCGTATATTTTTTTCTCTTCATATTCTATTCCCATATCATCAAGTTCTTTCTTCAGGGCTTTGTAATCTCTAGCCTTAATTAAAATTTCAGTGTTTTCAAATGAGTTTGGCTTCTCGTTTATCAGTATATCTCCTCCAAAATTATCCGTTCCTGGTATTGAATACATAATAGCTGAAATTTTGTATTTGTGTAAAGTTCTGTTCTCTTCTCCTTCCCTGTAGGTTACTGCATATACGTTTATTTCATCGCCAACTTTCAGGTCGTATTTCTTTGCAAGTTCATTGTCAATAACAACATACCCTGGTTTTATTTTTCCATCTTTTATGAAGTAGTTTAGTAGATAGACTGTTTTTGTGTAATTATTAAAGTTTGTGTACCATAAGCTCACGCTTGTTCCGTATAGAGATCCTTCCTGAGCATATAATATACACATCTTTGTTACATTAGTTGATTGTTTTAATTTGGTTATTGCCGTTGAAGATGGATTATCTATTTTAAAGTCGCCGCCAGTCACT
>JALSPD010000128.1 GCA_026986135.1 DHVE2 group archaeon | reverse complement strand
ATCAATGCTGAGGGCAACGATCCTTGAAAGTGTTTTATCACCCACCCTCAGAACCTTCTTACTCTCCTTACCAACCAGACGCTTGTTCTCAACATCAACATCTATAACATCATCCATAACCTGGCTTATGTGAAGCAGACCATCAAGGGGCCCTATGCGAATAAACGCACCGAATTTTAAGACGTCAACAACATATCCAAGAACAGGCTCCTGCATCTCTGGATGATAAGCCAGAGCCCTGAACTTTACCTTCTGATACACCGCACCATCGCCGGGCACAATGACACCATCGCCCACAAGCTCAAGATCAAGAATCTGAACTATAACATATTTTCTTTCCGCTGGATCACGTACCTCTTCACGGGAAAATGAGTAGACGGCACCTTCAATCTTCTCCATCGCAAGATTTTTTACAACCTCTTCAATGTCCTCCCCAAGCATGGGTGGGGGCACACGTATAACATCCTCCCGTTCAACAATCAAATACATGTGGGGGCGTAAGTTTATTGGGTTTATAAATTTTCCTATGGGTGCAGACAAACGGGGAATAGAGGGATGAAATATAAAATACCATCAGAGCATAATCACCCCCATGCGATCGCTTGAAATAGTGGATGCACATAATAAATACCGCATAAAAACATTGAATCTTCAAGCATCTGAGAATTACCTCAGCCATAATGTGAGATGGGCACTTGCAAGCGATATGGCCTCAAGGTACAGCATGGTTTTTGACGCGACTGTTCATGGTGAGTTCGTTCATAACGCCTACGGTGGTACCAGATTCCAGGAGAAAATCACCAATCTAGCCTCCGAACTTGCATCGGAGATCTTCAAATTCTCCTATGCAAATCCCAAACCCATCTCAGGCCATGTGGCTGCAATGGCTGTTCTACTGGCATTATCAGGAAAAGGAGACAAGATAATGGCCATACCACCCGAGCTGGGTGGATACGACGGTTATTCCCAGGGATATCTTCCAGATATGTTCGGTCTCAAATTCATACCACTCCACATCCAAAACGGAAGATTTGTGGATACAGATAGTATAATGGATAGCAAACCAAAACTTATTATTCTCGGGGCTAGCTATATTACATTTCCATATAACCTCAAAGAGGTAATTGAGGTGGCTCAGGATATAAAGGCCCATGTCGTGTATGACGCCTCCCATGTTCTTGGCCTGATACCAGGTGGATTTCAAGAATGGATTGAAGAATGCGATGTAGTTTACGGGTCAACCCATAAATCATACCCTGGACCTCAGGGAGGGATCATACTCACAAATCACAGGGAAATACACGAGGCCATAGAAAGAAATCTCACATGGAGGGTACAGGATAACTATCACACGAACAGAGTGGCTGCTCTGGCAGTTTCCCTTGAAGAATTCAAACCAGTATCCCTCATATACTGGAGCCGTGTAAAGGAGAACTCAAAGACACTTGCAACTAAATTGCACTCTCTTGGGATTGAGATTATGTACCCTCATGATTTCACAGAGAGCCACCAGATTCTAGTGGATATCTCATCGCTAAAAAGCAAATTTGGGATTAGCGCAGTGCAGTTTGGCGAGATGCTGGAAGAAAATGGAATAATAGTTGATAGAGTGGGAAGAATAGGCACAGCTGAACTAACATGGAAGGGGTATGTTCCTCAGGATATGGAAAAAATTGGAGAGATGATATACAGAGCCATCCAGGGAGATGACGTCAGCCATTTAGTTCAAGATATGGCAGAAAAATGGGATGGTAAAACCCTGGGAAATCTTTAAATAGTGTCATTCACATATAGTACATGTGGCTGACAAAAAGTTTGAAAGGTATGTTAAAGAAGAGATGGAAAAATTCAGAGAGTACCTAGAGGGAGAAAAAAAGAGTGAGAATACTGTGGAGCAGTATGTGAGATACGCATCCCAGATGCTAATTTTCATAGGTAAAAGAGGAAACAAAATAACTCCTGGGGATCTTAGAAAATACAAGATCTATCTCTCAACAAAGAAAAAATACTCAAAAAACTCAATATACCTCGCTTTAAAAGCCGCAACCTCATACCTGAAATTCATTGGAAGAGAGGAACTTGCCAGAGAGATTAAACCTCCTAAAAGGCCAAAACAGATGCCTAAGTATCTTACGGAGGAGGAGGTAAGAAGGCTTATGGAAGCGGCTGAGGGAAATCCCCGAGATTACGCAATCATCTCACTACTTGCATATTCTGGATTGCGAGTAAGCGAACTGTGCAATCTCAGGGTTGAAGATGTGGACCTCTCTGAAAGGGTGGTATATGTACATTCAGGAAAGGGTGATAAAGACCGGATAGTGGTGATAAGCGAACATGCTGCTGAAGCCATTGAAGCATACCTTCTAACCCGCGATGATGACCTTGAATACCTATTCTCCTCCCGAAAGAGCGAAAAAATAAGCAGAGTACAGGTATTCAGGCTAGTGAAGGAGTACGCTATTAAAGCAGGTATAAAGAAGAAAGTCACGCCCCATGTTCTCAGACATACCCTTGCGACCACCCTCCTCAAAAGGGGAGTGGATATAAGGTACATCCAGCAATTTCTGGGTCACAGCAGCGTGGCAACGACGCAAATATACACTCATGTGGATGATGAGTCCCTGAGAAGGGTCTATGATCAGGCTCTTGAAGAATACTGAATCAGCAACCTGGCGATGTTATTAAATATCCCATCGGCTATTTCAGTACGTGAGATACATCTTCTTTGTCTCAAGGGAGCCATGGGCATCCTTCAATTCAATATATGCATACGCACGTCTCAAAAAGGAAAAGCCCTCCGAAATGGTGGCCCTTTACTCCTCTGAAGAAAATATGAGCAGGGTATGCAAGATGCTTCAAATCCTGTACGATAATCTTGGATGGGAGCTAAAAATAAAGAAAATAAAAATTGGAGATAGCAATATTGAAGCACTTAGAAAAATAATGATGAATATTATTTCCGAGGGAGATATTGTGGATATTACAGGGGCGAGAAAGCTGATGATCCTCTCTTTGCTTGGGATTAGGGGGATCAGGGTGATATATCTCCATCTGCAGGATATGAGATTTTCTTCCAGACCCTTTATGATGAGGCCTTTGAACCTCCAGGAGCTTATGGAGGTGAATCTATGATAATATCAAAAAACGAGGTTTTTGTTCTTCTCAACCATCAGATTATGAGGGGTATAACTGAGATACCCGTTATGTATCCCCCGCTTGAAAGTGAGCTTTTCACATTGAACCTGCAGAATATGAAAATTGAAAACTTACTCTCCCATAGGGAATTTGATAGAATACGAAGAAAATATGCTG
>JALSPD010000127.1 GCA_026986135.1 DHVE2 group archaeon | reverse complement strand
TGATATTAATGGTTATCTTGCCGTAATCGTTATTGTTGTTAAAATCTGACCATGGTGGGATTGAAAGGAAAAATACATTCCAAAATTGAGGAAGTGGGCAAAAAATGTTAAAATCTGACCATGGTGGGATTGAAAGAAATCTCTATACTTATCGCCATATTTTGTCTCATCTGGTTAAAATCTGACCATGGTGAGATTAAACAAAACTGCATAATGAATAATTGAAATCAACATCAAAAACATTCTCAGGACAGATGGTATTTTCGCAAATCGCAAAACTTGAAAATTTTCGTGGCGAAAAGCATCATAGCCTACATTATGGCTGCGAGATTCGGAAAAGGTAATATATATATACGCAATGTCCCACCTATGCCCGAACACAGCGGAGCGTCAGGCTATGCCTTTGTGAGTGTGATTACATTCCTCACATGGGTAGCGCTTATCTACTCGCCTGGAATGAGCAGAGAAGCGCTTTTACAGGAGGTTATTGTGGGATTGATCGTATCCTTGGTTGTTGCGGCCCTTACATACAGGTATCTTCCAGGCGCATCTTTGAAGTACTTTCATCCGCGTAGAATCGGCTATTTCATAATTTATGCTATTGTTTTTGTTTGGGAGATGATAAAGGCAAATCTGAATATGGCCAAGATAGTGCTTACTCCAGATCTAAACAAGGCACTCAAGCCAGGCATAGTTAAGATAAATACCGATCTTGAGCCTGACATGGCAAAGTTGCTGCTAGGCAATTCCATAACCCTAACTCCTGGTACAATGACGATGGAGGTCCAGGGAAACAACCTGTACATTCACTGGGTCCATATCTGTGATGATTTAAAGGATGCGGGCGATATTATAAAGGGTGCTTTTGAGAAATGGTTGAAGGGGGTGTTTTCATGATGGATATTCTTTTTTTCACCTTGATTTCTCTGCTAGCCATTGCGACCTTTCTTGCCCTGTACAGACTTATCCGTGGCCCCAGCGCAGCGGATCGCATGGTGGCGCTTGACGCAATAACAAATGTAACTGCAGGTCTTCTTATCCTCATTGCGTTTCTCTCTGGACGGTTTATATATGTGGATGTCACACTCGTGTTCGCTATACTATCCTTTGTTGGTTTAATAGTGGTTGCACGGTATCTGGAGGGAGGCCTATGATTGCACTGATTCTGTACTATATTGGCATTGTTCTGTGTTTCATAGGGGCTGTTTTCTTCATACTGGGTGGTATTGGTCTTATCAGGATGCCGGACGTGTATAACAGAATGCAAGCGTCAACCAAAACAACCACCCTTGGTTTGATGTCCATTGTGCTCGGCGTGGGTCTTATGCAGCCAGGATGGCTGTTGAAGGCGATAATTATCATTGTTTTCATTGCCCTTACTGCCCCTGTTGGCGCCAGTGCCATGGCGAGAGCTGCGTACAAATCCGGTGTGCCCCTCTGGGAAGGGACAAAGATAGATCAATGTGAAGGAGAGCCCTGTAAGAGGGGGGTGAAAAAAGAATGATGCTTTTCACCTTTATCGCTTGGGTTTTGGCAGTTCTGGTAATAGCGCCAGCAATTTACGCGGTGGAAACTAAAGATTTGCTTTCGGCGGCCATAGCGGTAGGCTTTGCCGATCTTGCAGCGGCAATTCTCTTTCTTGTTCTGCAGGCTCCAGATGTGGCCATCACACAGGCGGCCATTGGTGCGGGTATAACTCTTGCAATATTTGTTTACGCCATAAGGCGCACGGAGAGGTGGGAGAAATGAAAAAGGCGTTGGCGGCGGTAATATCAATAGCAATCTTCATCGTTCTCTCATATTTCTTCCTCACGGGAAGTGCCCCAATTGATTATCTGAAGGGTGGTAACTACACAGACCCGATAACGGGTGAGCAATACAACCACTCAGTTCCACAGCAGTATGTGGAGGACACGAAGAATGATACAGGGGCATCCAATGTTGTTACTGCAATTGTTGTGGAGTACAGGGGTTTTGATACTCTGGGAGAGGTAACCGTTCTATTCACTGCGGCCACAGGGCTGGCGCTTCTCCTTGATGAACTGAAGAGACGCACTCTTCCTGTAGTGGACCCCAATTTCATATTGAAATCTGCCGTAAAGGTTGTTCTTCCTTTCATTATTCTCGTTGGAGCCTATATATTCATTCATGGCCATCTAACACCGGGTGGAGGCTTTCCAGGAGGAGCAGTAATTGCTGCGGGATTCCTTCTTATGATTCTGGTCCACACAACCAGGGGTCTACCAGAGAGGAAGTTATCTATCACCGAGAGTCTTGCTGGAATCTCATATGTGCTCATCGGTCTTTTGGGTCTTGTTTTTGCCAACGAGTTCCTGCAGAATTATCTGCCACTTGGTAATTTCACCATGCTATTCAGCGCAGGCATAATTCCCCTGATATACATAGCAATAGGGTTCAAGGTTGGCTCTGAGCTTGGAGGCATAATGCACAATCTCAAGGGGGTGCATGAGGAATGATTCCGGAGTTGCTGCAACCGGTATTTGTTATTTCCGCAGCCCTCCTTTCCATCGGGCTTTACGGGGTTATGTCAAAGAGAAATATGCTTAAGATCATAATATCTCTTGGTCTCGTGGATACGGGGGTGAATGTTCTTATTGTGGCCATGGGCTATCTGCCTGGGGGAACCGCACCCATTGAAAATGGCAACTACGCTCTTTATGTGGATCCTGTACCTCAGGCACTTGTTCTTACAGCCATTGTAATAGGTGTTTCTGTTATGGCTCTAGCTCTGGCAGTGGCTATGGGTTATTATCGCAAAACAGGCACGCTTGAGCTGGATAAAGAGGGGGTGATGAAGTGGTAGCCCTTCCACCAGTACTTCTCATAGCATTGCCACTTCTCTTTGCGTTTCTTGCCCCTCTGGTAGGGATGGTCTCGCGTAGAATGGTGAAGTTGTATACCTTGCTTGTATTGATTCTCAATGCCCTGCTGTCCATTCTTCTATTTATCAATGTTATGGCAAACGGTGTTGTTTATGAGCAGTTATCTGGTTTTTATCCCCCTGTGGGTATACTCCTTTCTGTTGGGTATTTGGGTGCAATTCTTGCTGTACTGATAAATGTCCTTTCCCCTGTGGTGTATCTTTCCTATTTTGGAGAGGCCGAAAATTCCGTGAAGTTTTCAATGCTCTATATGCTGGTAACGGCATCCTCCACGGGGATTGTAATCACTGGTGATCTTTTCAATATGTTTGTTTTCTTTGAAATCACCGCTGTGGGATCCTATGGACTGGTAGCATCTCTGCGCACAAAGGAGGCCTTTGAAGGATCTTTCAAGTACATTGTTCTTGGCTCCATAGGTTCCGCATTTATTCTGATGGGTATAGCCACAATATATGGTTATCTTAAGACACTCAACTTCTATGACATTGCTCTGCGCATTGACACTATGCCAGAAACTGCCAGGCTAATGTCTTTCATCTTCCTGATTGTTGGCATTGGAGTGGAAGCAGAGATATTCCCTCTCAATGGCTGGGTACCTGATGCATATCAGGGTGCCAGTAATCGCGTTGCCTCTTTCCTCTCAGTGGGACCTTCCAAAGCGGGTATATATGCCATTGCAAGACTCATATTCACCCTTATCCCTATAATGAGTGGTTTTGAATTATCACTTCTCCTGGGTATATTCACCCTGGTCGTGGGAGAGCTTGCAGCACTCAGGCAGAGAGATGTCAAAAGGATGCTTGCCTACTCCTCAATAGGCCAGATGGGGCTGATCCTCATTGCCCTTTCACTGCACAGTGAAACCGCACTCGTTGCAGCCGTATTCTTGATGGTAGGCCATGCTCTTGCCAAATCAATATTGTTCATTGGAAGCAGGGATTACTCTGGTGGGCTCCTCAGGAACCCATTGATTGCGGGACCTCTGTTTCTGGGTGTACTTTCAATTGTGGGAATGCCACCGTTCCCAGGATTCTGGGGAAAATGGTATCTCATGGTTGATCTGGCATCCAGGGGTGCTTGGACTATCATCCTGCTCATTGTCTTTACAGCGATAGTTGAGGGTGTTTATTATTCTCGCTATCTGTTCCGTGGTTTGAATGGCGAGATAAGAACTCTGACTAAAAGTGAGATTGCATCAATCATCATCCTGGCATCAATTCTGATATTGATAGGTCTATTTCCACAGTATCTGTATGATCCCGCTGTGATGGCTGCCAGATCGCTGCTGGGAGGTGGTCCCTGATGCTTATGGAAACATTCTATGCATTTATAATTGGATCGCTGGTTGTGCTTGCTCTCAACAGATTCCCGAGAATAGCTGCTGTTGTGGCAATTGCTGTATCTCTTTTACCCCTCTTTGCCCTGATTTACTGGGCGCCTCTGGTGGGTTTAACTTTACCGTCCTATCTTTCTTTACTCAGGTTTGAAACTGAAATTTCATATGCTCTGGGTCCTGGAACCATCCTGCTCCAAATCACACCTCTGGGATGGTTCTTCCTGTTCCTGCTTGCTACAACCTTCCCACTGGTGCTGCTATTCGCCAGCTCTTTCGTCAGGGATAACGCTGGGGGCTTCTACGCCTCCATGCTCCTCACCATGCTCGGCTCCTTCGGCGTTCTCCTCGCAAGGGATATGCTCACATTCTTCATCTTCTGGGAGATTATGTCCTGGAGCATACTTGCACTTGTCCTCAGGGGCCATGATCGCAGGGCCATAGTGAGCTATCTCGCCTTTGGCTCACTTTCAGCCATGCTCCTGCTATTTGGATTCATGATCCTCTACTACAAGACGGGCACATTTTTGTTCGGGGAGATGGCCCTTGAAGCCACACCTCTAACTCTGGCAGGCATATCAATGATAGTTGCTGGCTTTGCAGTTAAGGGCGCTCTAATGCCCCTCCATGTGTGGGCACCCCATGTTTACTCGCGCTCTGAAGAGCCATTTGTTGCATTTCTCTCTGGAGGATTGAGCAAACTCGGATACTTCGGCATGATTCTCTTCATGTACGGCGTGGCCACCGTGCCTTTCTTTGCCACATGGGGTACTTTCCGCGGGGTTCCCTACTTTGGATACGCTCTCGCAGTGATTGGTGCATTCACCGCCTTTGCTGGCACGGTACTCGCCATAATGCAGGATGACCTCCGCAAACTTCTGGCGTATTCCTCCATAGGGCAGCTTGGGTATGTTGCCATAGGTATAGGCATTGGCACTCCCCTTGCCCTCACGGGAGCGCTATTCCAGGCACTGAACCACACATTCTTCAAGGCGGTGCTTTTCCTTGCAGCTGGCGCAGTGTACTATCGCACAGGGCGCTGGAAGATAAGCGAACTCGGAGGGCTTGGCTACAAGATGCCCTTCACCTTCCTTGCGGCCCTCTTCGCAATATTCGCGCTTGCATCCATACCCATAACCAGTGGATTTGCGGCAAAATGGCTCCTTTACGAGGCGGCCATTGAGCAGGGCTTTCTCTTCGTCACACCTATAATGCTCATCGCAGGTGTGGGCGCATTCCTTTACGCCTACAAGATACTCTACGGTGTGTTTCTGGGCGAGCCGCGCCATGATGTGCGCGAGGCACCCCTATCACAGCTCGTGGCCATGTGGATTCTTGTTCTTCCTCTGGTGGTGTTCCTGGTATTCCCAGGATGGGTTCTGGATATCACTTCTCCAATCCTTCAGGAGTACGGGATGCAGCCAGTGGCCCATACCCCATATGTGATAACGACCAATCTCGCCGCGTATAATACCATCGCAGTCATATTGGCCTTGATAGGCACGCTGTTCCTTGCACTTATCCTCTACAAATGGAAGCCCCAGAAGGTCGTGCCCCATGAGGACAACTATCTCGCCGGAGAGCCGCCTGAGAATTATGAGTACATATCAATGCATGCGGCCTCCAATTACTACGAGCCATTTGAGGATGTGTTCGGTGGGATATTCAGAAAGGGTGCAGAGCGTGGATGGGAGATTGTTCTCGCAGGTGCGGAGTTTCTAAGCAATGGTGCCCGCAGGATATACACCGGGCTTACTGAGGATTACTCAATCTATATCCTTCTCTTCTTCCTGGTGCTCGTAGGGTGGTGGTTGCTATGGTGATTGAAATCATTGAGAAGATACTCCTCCTATCAGGAATGGTGGCGCTTGGCTTCATAATCGGGATGTTCTTCAACGGATTCGCCAGAAAGGTGACTGCGAGGATACACAACAGAGTAGGCCCGCCCATATATCAGGGCTACCTTGATGTCTTCAAATTGTTTGCAAAGAAAACAAACATATCCCACGGATGGATATTTGACCTCGCAGCTCTATTCTCGGTTGCAGGCATTGCCCTTGCTTTTCTCTTCCTTCCCGTTGCCGGTATATCCCTGCTGAGCACAGAGGGTGACCTGTTCCTCATACTCTATCTCCTTGCCATTCCTGCCCTTGGATTTGCCCTTGGTGCTGGAGCCAGTGGGAATCCCAATGCTGCGGTGGGTATAATGAGGGCTCTGATGCTCATGCTCGCCTACGAGCTGCCCCTTGTTATGGTCATCGTGGCTATGATGGTGCATTACAACACCACATCCCTTGCAACTCTTGTCCAGATGCAGTCAAACTTCAAATGGGCCCTTTTTGTGCCACAGTTCTTCATCGGAGCAATTATAGTGGATATGGCGCTTCAGGGCATGCTGATGGAAAAGCCATTTGATATTGCAATCGCCCCCCATGAGATTGCCTCCGGACCCATGGTTGAATTTGGAGGCAAGCATCTCGGAGCATTGATGCTCTACAAGATGATGGCAATAGTGGTTGAAACCACGCTCTTCGTGGACCTCTTCCTTGGTGGTGGAGTTGTTTTGAGTGTTGAGCAGTATGGATGGATTGCATATCTCGTCAATTTCCTCGTGTGGTTCGCCTTGATTACCTTCGTGTTCTTCCTCGCGCTTCTCATAAATGCTGTATTTCCAAGGTTCAGGATTGAGCAGGCGCTCAAATTCTACTGGAAGTACGATGCGCTGGCGGCACTTCTCCTGCTAATCTGGGTTTATGCGGGGGTGAGCATATGAGGAACGAGGACTGGAAGAAAATATCAAGACTTGTAAGCAAGAGGTCTCTGTGGATGGTCCATTTCTGCACCGGCTGCGGAGCAATGGAGATGCCCCCTGTAATGACATCTCGCTACGATATGGAGCGATTTGGGATGCATGCTATGGCGACACCTCGCCAGGCGGACATTCTTCTCATAACTGGCTATCTTGCGGTTAAAACTCTCAAGAGGGTGGTGCAGGTTTACGAGCAGATGCAGGATCCAAAGTATGTGATTGGCTTTGGCTCCTGCACGATAAACGGCGGGATGTACTGGGATTCGTACAACACAATAAAGGACCTGAGCAAATACATTCCTGTGGATCTCTACATTGCTGGTTGTATGCCGAGGCCTGAGGCGATAATGGACGCGTTCCTGAAACTGATGGATATGATTGATAAGGGTGAGGCCATCGGATGGAAGAAGTACAGGAAGTATTATGACCAGTACAAGAGGAATCAGAGGATGGCCTTCGCATATCGCCTTGATGAGGTTAAGGAAATAAAGGAGGATGATGCGAAATGATGGCTCAGGAGCTCTTCCCGCAGGCGCAGAAGATACGGGAGGGCCGAATAAGGATTGAGACAACCAAGGATGAAGTGGGCACTATCCTGAGGAAATTGAAGGAGAATGGATACGATCATTTCGTCATGCTTTCCTGCATTGACTGGATTAATGATGGTGAGTTTGAACTCGTCTATCATATGTGGTCCTACGAGTACAGGGAGCATGTGATGATTTCAATAAGGGTAGATCGTGAGAATCCAACCATGCTATCCCTCCGCGATATCTTTCCGCAGATTGAGACCTACGAGAGGGAAATTCACGAGATGTTTGGTGTGAATTTTATAGGGAATCCGCGTTTGGGCGATTTCATTCTGGAGGGCTGGCCCCATATTCCCCCTATGAGAAAGGACTTTGACACGGAGAAGTTTGTTAAGGACTTCTACTACAAGATTCCAGAGGTGAGGGAAGAATGATGAAGGAATTTGAACTTTTCATAGGTCCGAATCATCCAGGTGTCACGGGAAACATGAGCTATCATCTCTGGGTGGAGGGAGCAACCATAAAGAAGGCGGAGACCCGTGTTGGCTACCTGCACAGAGGGTTTGAGAAGTTAATGGAGAAGAGAATATGGATGCAGAATGTTCCTCTTGTGTGCAGAATATGCGTTCCAGAGCCGGATGTGAATGAGGCGGCCTACTCCATGGCTGTTGAGGACCTCATGGGCTGGGAGATTCCTGAGAGAGCAAAGTACATTCGCACAATCATCCTTGAACTCGCGAGGTTATCTGCGCATCTTCTCACCGTTGGTGGCATAGCAGCATCCCTTGGTATATACACAGCCGCCCAGTGGGGTGTGGGCGACAGGGATTATATCCTGGATGTGTTTGAGGAGATAACGGGCGCAAGGGTTTATCATATCTACATATGGCCAGGAGGTGTCAGATGGGATCTTCCAAAGAATGCGAAGGAACTTATAACGAAGGTTCTTGATTATCTTGAAAGGAGAATGCCCCTTTACGAGGACCTCATTATAAGAAACAAGGTATTTGTTCGCCGTGCGGTTGATGTGGGGGTTGTGCCCAAGGATAAGGCGATAGAATGGGGCGTAACCGGTCCGAATCTGCGAGCGGCTGGTTACCAGCTTGATTTCAGAAAACTTGAGCCCTACGCTGCCTATGATAGGATTGATTTTGAGGTCCCATACTATCCACATCTTGGAGAGTATGAGGTTCTATCAGACGGTAGTGACATATACACGAGAACAGCCATAAGGATGCTGGAGATGCAGCAGAGCATAAACATCATAAGGCAGGCCCTTAAGGACATGCCAGAAGGGGAGGTGCTTCACAAGGACAATAGGAGCAACAAGTGGTTCGGATGGAAGGTGCCCGCTGGCTACTCTTATGTTCGCGTTGAAAGTTCAAAGGGAGAATTCGGCTACTTTGTGGTTAGCGACGGTGGTAAGAAGCCAGTTCGCGTTCATGTTCGCGGGCCCTCTTATACCCATGGAATAAATGTGATTGAGAGCATAGCGCCTGGAATGAACAT
>JALSPD010000126.1 GCA_026986135.1 DHVE2 group archaeon | reverse complement strand
AAATTATCGTCCCTTCCTGGAGGAACTATAATTGGGATGTGCATGACCACAATCCGATTCTCATAATTCTGCGATGCTGCAAGATCACTCTGAAGCCACTGTAGTTGCTTAGCATAAATATATCCCCCATAATGGGCTGTTGAATTGTTTGCACCTGGGTTTCTTGCATACCACCAAGGAATCTCACCCTCTCCATAGGTCCAGTTATCATGGTGCCAGTATCCTTCCTGGTATGTGTCCGGGAACACTATGTGAGTGTTTGAGAAGTTCACCGAATAGTACAGTTTTCCAAGATACTCTTCATACACATGCTCTCCTTCGTAGGGGAAAGATGGAACCAGAGTGCTTGAACATTCCTTATATGGATGTCTTGAAACATCGTGGTTACCTATGGTAGTGAAGAAGAACACATCGTATAGTCCTGTATGCATGTAAAACCTGTTATACTGCATGTCGTATACATAGTCAAGGGCATCCACAGATGTATTTCCCCATTCGGTCACAAGGGCTCCACCGAATCCAGCAACAAGATCTCCATTGTCAAATCCAACAGGTGTCTTAATAACATGCGTGTAGTAGTATGTAAAGAGAGTAAATTCCGGGCCCTGCAGGTAGGGATGATCATACACTCCGCTACCAGGCCTGTTATCTCCCATTGCAAATACCCAGAAGTTCCCCTGAGGATCGTACCAAGGATCAAGTTTAACGTTCTTTGTCTCAGATGCATTTAGGGGAACAAGTATGGAAAGAGAATAATTTCCGCGATGGGCATTGCTTTCAAAATTGGAGACAAGATAATCAGGATCAAGGTTAACAAAGTTTATTCTTACATACCCGGATGTTCCCGTTGGATTGCTAAGGGTAAGTGTAATGTGATAATCCATTACCCTTACATTTATGTTGGACCAGTCTTTGCTCAGGATGTATGCTCCTTTTTCATCTACATTTACACTCTGGGCATTTACAACTCTATGAAGCGGATTGTTAATGTTTAGATAATACTCTCCATACCCTTTCACTGTGGCAACAATGAGTTTGTATTCTCCAGGTGTGTTCACCGTTACATGTATCTCTTCCATTCCACCATATCCCGCGTTGTTGGAAGACGCCACCAGGAAGTTATCCGGATCATATAGGTATATGGCGTAATCACCCAGAGGACTTGGCTGCATATAGATGTCCACAGAATCACCGTTGTAGAGGTAGAATTTGTAGGTATCTGAACCATCGTAAAACTGCGCCTTCGTTGATCCTCCTATCACCACTTTGGAGGAATCAAGGCGCCCGTAACCCTCGTAGGGCAGGGACACGCTTCTATCACCGGAATCTTCAAGGTCAGGTGTGCTTGTAATCTCAAACCATATTTTTCCCCAGTCGCATTCCCTGTTTCCACTTGCATTATTGCCCGTAACATCTCCCCCCCAGGAATGGGTGCGTAGATTGTAAATAAGATCCAAACTGAACCCATAGCCGGGATCAAGATCAATTAGATCGTCTCTCCCGTAAAGACCTGAATCATCATCCCATGCGGATATTTCTATCCAGACCACATCGTCCCTGGTCGTGAGGGTGGCATTCGCCCACCAGTTCACCAGGAATTCATCGTCCGATGTTTCAGGACTTACGAATTTCTGGTCGTTTATGAAGACAACAAAGTACACATCTGGATCTCCCAAGGTATCTAGGGATGGGTCAACCTTCACATACTTGATATGCACCGACACCACGCCACTCCAGTAGAAAAGACCCTTTGACTCATTTGAAACGGCACTATGTGTTCTTTGGTGCACATTGAGCACAGCGGCCCCTGCAGATAGCACTACAAGAACAGCAGCAATAATTACCAGCAATCGCATGGGTAAACCATGGGTTTTTTGATATTTAAGCATTTTTATTCTTGGTTTGGACTAACGTTCTATATACCTGATTTTCTCCGACTCAACCATGAAAACAGGGATCCGAAGATAAGATTTAAGTATTTGATGCCATTAAACGGCGTAGGTGAAGCTGCATGGGAAGGATTCATGCTAGACGGAGAGGAAAATCAGGATCCAATCGTCCATTCAGGACCGATAAGCCTGAATGGGTGCCCCTTAGCGAGGAGGAAATAATCACAAAAGTTATTGAGCTTGCTAAGGAGGGATACACCCAGGCCATGATTGGGACCATTCTCAGGGATCAGTATGGTGTACCCAGTGTAAAGCTCATGACCGGGAAGAGTATAGGGGATATACTCTCAGAAAATGGTCTTCAGGCACAGATTCCCGAGGATCTCATGGCTCTTATGAGGAAGGCTGTAAGGATAAACAACCACCTCAAGAACCATCCAAAGGATCTCGGTAATAAGCGTGGTCTTCAGCTGGTGGAATCAAAAATAAGGCGTTTGATAAAGTACTACAAGCGCGTTGGAAAACTGCCGCAGGACTGGAAGTACAGTATTCGTGAAGCCGAACTCCTGGTGAGGTGATGGTATCTTTAGAAGCACGTCTAGAGAGGGGCAGGAAATTCCTTGAAAATGGCGATTTTTTTCGTATTTTAACCCATTATGATGTGGATGGTGTGTGTTCAGCGGGGATAATTGCTGCAAAGCTTCTTGAGATGGGCAAGAGATTTCATATAAGTTTTTTAAGGAATGCCGATCGCGAGGTCATACTTGAAATTGCAAAAGATGAATCCAGCATAATCCTGACGGATCTTGGCTCATCCCTGGTAAATGATCTTCGTGGAAATGTTCTTATCTTGGATCATCACAAGCCCCAGGGTGATAGTGAGGATGTGATTCATATAAATCCTCATCTTTTCGGATATGATGGATCAATAGAGGCCACTGCAACAACCATGGCCTATATGCTTGCGAGTGACAGGAAATACGCCCGATGCTTTCTTGCGGGGATTCTCGGTGACAAGCAGTATCTTCCTGGCAAGGGGCCTGTTGGTTTGAACAGGCGTATTGTTGATATGCTTGATGTGGCGATTGAATATGAGATTCCCCTCTTCGGAGATGTTGCTGATGCCATTTTCTACTCTGTGGAGCCATTCTACCCGGGGCTCTCCGGAAGAATGGATAATATTGAGAAGGCGTTGAAGAGGATAGGAATATCTCCCACGGCCACCGTTGAATCTTTAAGTGAAGCAGAGAAGATCAGGCTTGGGTCATATCTCTCCCTAAATCTGATAAAAAATAGCAAGATACCCGATGCAGGGAAACTGATAGTTGACCTTGATTTCAATTTAAATGGAAGCATCAGATATCTAACAGAGCTTATTGATTCTGCCTGCAGGACAGATAATCAAAGCGTTGCGCTTGCATATGTGCTTGGGGAGCAGGAGAGTTTTGAAAGGATGGAGGTTCTGAGAAGGGATTATAGGGCCCAGGTTATTGATGAACTTTACAATGTTTTGGAAAGGGTGGAATCTTTAAGCCATGTACAGTATTTCTATACCCGAAGTTCTTATCTTGCAAGTACTGTTGCCACAATATCAACAATATATCTCCTGGATCCAAAAAAGGTGACCCTAGCTTTGCATGCAGGGGAAAGGGTTAGTGTCTCTGCCAGGGTGCACAGGAGCATGATGGATCTTATTGATATTGGCTCTATAATGAGAAAGGTTTCATCGGAACTCGGTGGTTCTGGTGGAGGACATCGTATGGCCGCAGGAGCAACAGTGCCTCGGGGCAGTGAATTTGAATTCGTAAAGAGGGTTAACGAAGAGGTGAAAAGAAGTTTATCCAAGTAATTATTTACCCGATGTATGGAGAATTTCCGTATTCCAAAGAGCCATCCTAGGTATGAATCCCTTATGAAAAGAGAGCGCCTTATAGAGGGATTCAGGAAGGGCATTGTAGCTTATGCCGGTCTGATTGCCCATGGGCGTGGCGAGGCTTTTGATTATCTAATCGGGGAGAAGACCAGAGATTTTGCACTTGACTCTCAAAAAGCCGCTATTGCCGCTATTATTCTGGCAAAAAATCCAGTATTTTCAGTGAATGGTAATGTGACTGCTCTTGCGGTTGATGAGGTCATACAGTTGGCAAAAATTCTTAATATGAAGATTGAGGTCAATCTATTTTACAGAACGGAGGAAAGGATACGAAAAATAGTAGAAGAGTTCAGAAGTAGGGGCGTGGATGTGCTGGGTGAGAATCCAGATTCCAGGATTCCAGGTCTTGATCATTCTCGTGCCCTTTGCACAAGGCAAGGAATTTACTCCGCGGATGTGGTTCTTGTTCCCCTGGAGGACGGTGATAGAACCCGTGCCCTGAGAAATATGGGGAAATTTGTAATCACCGTTGATCTTAATCCCCTATCAAGAAGTGCACGGGATGCCAATATAACCATCGTGGACGAGCTCACGCGGGCATTAAAGAATATGATATCTATAGCCTCTGAAGGTATGACTCCTGAAGAGGCCAAAAGTGTTCTTGAAGTATATGATAACAACAGGCAGCTTTCACTCGCTTTAAAATTTATGAGTGAACATCTTCTTGATATTTCCGCATCATTAGAAGGCTGACAAGAAATATAGAGGTACCTACCACTATAAATGTTACAGCGCTGAGATTAACGAATCCCAGTTTTTCATTGCCCGTCATATCCATAGCGTATCCTCCGACCAGCGGGCCAATCATAGAGCCCATATTGGATGCAAGATTTATAAATCCCAAGGATGCTCCTATTTCCTTGCTGGTGCTTGCTGTGAAACTTCTGGATATTGGCATAAAACCTCTTCCAGCAATGAAAAATAATACGGTTCCTGCAATTGCAACAGGCACGTAATTTACAGCAATCATCAATGCTGATAGTGGTGCGATTATGCCCAGTAAAAATAGGGATGCGTGAAAACTTTTTTTATCAGCTATATGCCCCAAAAAGATACTTCCGATAAGGGCGACTATACCTGAGAGGAAGATGGTCATTGTTGAAAGTATTCTTCCAAGATTTAGAATTTCAGATAGATAAAACAAAAGGACCTCATTTCCCAGGGACATATACATTCCAAACAGAAATGTAATGGACATAAGGGCAATTTCAGGTCTTTTTTCAATACCGTGCCTTTTCACGGTTTTTTTCTGTGTTTTTCCCTCCCTAAACCCGAATCCAAGTCCAAATTCAATCAGGTATATCGTTGCTATGAGAATAAGGGCATAGCTTATGTTGCCTATTATGTAGGAATACAAAAGATATCCCAGCGACATTCCCACGGAACCCATTACGAAATATAAACTCATTATTCTCGCTCTCAAATCCTTCGGGGAGGAGAAATGGACCATTGCCTGCATGGTGGGCCATACCATAGCTCCAAATATGCCATCCAGCGTTCTCAAAATCAGAACGCCCGTGTATGGCATGTGCAGGTACAGTTGAGAATCAACAAGGAGACCCATGAATCCGAGGGAAATAAGGATATGCCTTTTAAATCCCCTATCTGCTAAATGTCCCAGGATGGGAGAAAATATGGCTCTGGATAACATAAATGCCGATGAGAGTAAGCCAATCTCAAAAACGGATATGCCAAGATCTCTGAGGGTAAATGCAATTATAACTCTTAGCAGACTTGCAGCAGATCCGCCCAGCAATGGAATTGCGACAATAACCAGGTAAACCTTCCATTTATCCACACGGGTGGATACGATTCAAAATAAATAGATTTGGGAGTTGTGTTACTCTCCCAGCTCCTCAGGCTTAAAAACGAATCCGCAGTTGTAGCACATTATTGCATCCTTTGAGTTGAGAGTTCCGCACTGTGGGCACTTTATGAATTCCTCGCCATCAACGATTACAACCTCAAACTCGCTTTCCTTCTTTTCCTCTTTTGGTTTTTCTTCTTCCTTTGTTTCCTCAGGAGCAGGGGCTTCCGCTTTTGCCTCTTCTTTCATCTCCTCAATTTTCTCTGGTTCTATTGTTATTTCCCCCGTTAGGGCCTGTATGGCCTGATACATTCTCTCCTTCAAATCTGAGAGGGATGTTTGAAGTTGAGATACGTTAAGCCCCTGTTCAATAACTTCCCTCTCCTTTTGAAGCATCTGCTCAATGGTCTCTTTGGCATATTTTTCAAATTCCTGGAGTGCATTCATTTTTTCTTCCATAGCCTTTTTGAGCCCCTTTATGCTTTCTTCGTATTCCTTGAGGGATGATTCAGCCGCCATTAATGCGGTGACCCTTCTGTTCAGTTCTTCCATCTTGGCATCAAGTTCCTTCTTCTTTTTCTCAAGTTCTTTTCCGTACTCTTCAAGCTCGGCACTCTTTTTCTCAAGAAAAGTTTCTTTTTCTTCAATTTTTTTCTCTCTCTCAGTGAGCGCCTCCTCCTTCTGTCTCAGGTTTCCTTCAAACTCCTCAAGTTCCCTCCTTTTTTTCTTAATCTCCTCTGCTTCTTGCTTTAACTTTGCCACAATTGACTGTACCTGATCCAGCATCTGCAGATCTCCAATGTCCTCGCCACTCATATCTATACCTCCAGAGGGGTATATTTTTCATAGAATATGAAACTTTTGGCCTTTTACCTTTCTATCATTTCAATTCTCTGTTTTTCCATATCTATTACTGCGGCGTATCCCTCCTTAGCTGGTCCTGGATTGACCATGACTGTTTTTTTGTATTTTATGTATCCTCTTCCCTCATGAACATGTCCAGAAATAACTAAGGGCGGCTCTCCAAGATCAATTGCTTTTCTTATTCCCATGCTACCTATATGCTTACCCCCCATCACCTCATCTAGAAATCCGTAAGGGGGTTGATGGGTTACAAAAATACAATTTCTGCAATTGCCGAGTAAATTCATTGCGAAATCATCGGTGAATTTTATTCCCATACTGAACCCTGAATTCACGCCTCCAAGACCAACGAACCTGTATCCGTTCACCAGTGCTGTTTTCATATGGATATTTATCCCATGGCTTTTCTCAATTTCATCTATAACCTCAGGAGGATCGCAGTTGCCTGGGATTGCAAGTACCTTACCGGGTAGTGCATTTATAAGTTCCCTGGCGAACTCTGCAGGTCCAAAGTCAGTTATATCTCCCGCAATTACTACAGCATCAAAGTCAATCATTCCCTGAAGTTCCTGGATGAGGTAGATCACATTATCGTTTCCATGTATATCCGCAATGGCCACAATTTTCATCCTTTTGTTATTTCCACTATCCCATTTAACCTTTACGGGTGAAAAAGTTAAAAATATTGCAATGTGATTCCCTACCATGGTTGAGCGGTTCAGTGTATCTATGAACTCAGAACTTCTCAAAAAATTTGATGAGTACATCAGAAGAAGGGGTTATGTGAGCAGATCAGAGGCTCTTAGAATGCTTATAAGGGATGCGCTTATAGAGGATAGTATCTCCGCTGATCCTGAGGGCGTTATATTCGGAACAGTCACTATGATTTATGATCATAGTGTTAAGGGTATTACCGAGAAAATAACGCATATTCAGCATAGCTATCACGGAGAGATACGCTCAGCTGTGCATGTGCATGTGGACGAAAAGAACTGCCTGGAGGTAGTTATTTTCCATGGAAAAGCAAAAAAGATGAGAAAACTTGTGGATTCCCTTTCAAGAATAAAAGGAGTGAAAAATGTTAAATTCGTATTTACCCGCGTGGAGCCATAGCTCTTTTCAATTTTCCCTTGGGATCACTTATAAGCAACGCCGCAACCCATATAAGCATGGCCAGTGTCGCCAGAACAACTCCAAGAAGCAGGGCATCTGCTGATATCTCCATGAATTCTCCCTCGGTAATGTAGCTTGCGAGATGATCAGCAAATACCATTATGGTGGTTCCCCAGGCTGTAAGAACCAGAACATCAAGCCTATATGCTTTGGATTCATCCCAGATGTACCATATCACCGTTGAAAAGATTGCAAGGATAAGCATGGTAATTAACCACATGCTCATCAGCTCCTTGATGCATTTGGGCTTCTGCCTATATTTATGCTGTGCATCCATACCATTATTCCCCACGTTAGAGTTACCAGAAGCGCCATTAATGTTCCATGTGTTATCATCTCATGGATCATGGCTGCAGTATCCGCCGGGTTTTCCATTGCTGTTAAAAACGGAGGCCAGGGTACAACCTCGCCATGCCATATATGCTCTATAGCAAGCAGCGCTGTGCCACCCCATAGCATCGTGCTGAGCCATCTCAATTTAAGTCGCTCTGCCTTTTCCTTGCCAATTATCTTTGCAAGCAGAGTTACGATTATTCCCTCAGACCCAGGTACGAGGAAGCACGCCATTTATCTCACCTCATTCCTTACATGCGTAACAAAATTATAAATATTTTTGTTACTTGTTCTTATTTTTCTTTAAAAAAGTGTTACAAAAGGTAGGCGATGAAGACACCTGCAGCAATAGCAGAGCCAATAACACCAGCCACATTTGGTCCCATGGCATGCATAAGCAGAAAATTTTCTGGATCTTCCTTCGCACCCATTCTCTGCACCACTCTGGCACTCATGGGTACCGCGCTCACTCCTGCAGCACCAATCATAGGATTGATTTTTCCCCTGGAAAGTATGTAAAATATTTTGCCGAAGAGCACACCTCCCGCAGTGGCCGTTATGAATGCAAACACACCAAGAAGCATTATCTCCAGGGTTTCAAAACGAACAAACATATCCGCTGTCATCATGTATCCGACACCTAAGCCGAGAAATATGGTTGCTATGTTGATTAGTTCATTTTGAAGGGTTTTTGATAGACGCTCGGTAACTCCGCACTCTCTCAGAAGATTTCCAAACATAAGCATGCCTATCAGTGGAAGTGCTGCTGGAACGAGAAGCCCTACTACTATTGTGGTAATTATGGGGAACAGTATTTTTGTTCTTTTGTCAACTTTTCTTAGAGGTTTCATTCTAACACGTCTCTCTTTCTCTGTGGTAAGCGCTCTGATTACTGGGGGCTGTATGATGGGCACCAGGGACATGTAGGAATATGCGGCTACTGCCACCGCCCCAAGTATCTCCGGGGCGAGCTTGGTTGCAGTATATATGGTAGTTGGTCCATCGGCACCCCCGATAATACCTATTGCCGCAGCCTCTGGTAGATTGAAACCCAGTATCAATGCGGCGATTAAAGCACAGTAGATACCTATCTGCGCAGCAGCCCCAAGAATAAATGTTTTTGGATCTGCAAGAAGTGGTTCAAAATCTGTCATG
>JALSPD010000125.1 GCA_026986135.1 DHVE2 group archaeon | reverse complement strand
TCTTCGCTCTTAGGATTTTTGCAACTTCCACGAATTTTTCCCAGGATTTCATGGTGTCCTCATTGACCCTGAATCTTCCAAATCTTCCCTTGGGGCCCCTGTATCTCCTGTATGTTGGACTGTTTGATTCGTGCGTGATTGTTTGCGGGGCTTTCAGGGTGTATTCAAAATCAGGAGGGGCTTCTTTTCTCCATTTCCTGGCAAGTTCGGGGGATATGGGGGTATAAAAGGTTTTTTGAATCTCAACTACCTTGAATTGCTCAAAGTATTTCCTTCTGGCCACAGGGAATCCGCATGTGCCCACAAGCATAATGTGGATTTAATGGATTATCAATTAAAAACTTAACTTGTTTTCATCCAAGTATAAGAAAGGTGAGATACGATGAGAGGAATCCTGCTGTGAAGAGCAGAGGTACTGCGTACTTTGCCCTCCTAACACCTTCACGTGCAATATTGCTCATGGCTGTTAGTGTGCCAGAAGGTGCCATTCTGAGTTTTACAAATTTTGTTTTCATATGGATGCAAGCTTCTTCCATATCCTCAAGTGCAATCTCTGTGGCTTTTATGGAGCCTTCAATAATGTTCTCCCATGGATCCCTCTCACCAACTGGATTGAGATCCATCATTGTTGCATTGACCAGATGGTTGTCCGTTGAAAATACCTCCACATCGTTAAGTAAACCTCTGGCAGTAATTTCTTCTCGTATTCTCTTTCTGAGGCCCCTTTTGATGTTATTTCCATCAATTAGTATGTACCCTATCCTTCTCTCACCGTATTTGAAAACGGCGGCTCTTATCCCACCTGGCCCTATGCTCTCCCCTTTGAGCGTGACCCTACCGAATCCCGCCTTTATTGGGCGGTCAGATTTGATTTTACTGAGAACTTTCTCAATTCCCATAATATCGGGTCTTGTTAATGATAGGGGCAGTGCATTCTCATCAAAGCAGTTATGGGCATCAATTACCATTGCATCTTTACCATATTTCATCGCAAGCTTTCTTATAGCCAGTCCGGTGGCAAGTTCAACATCGTCAAATTCAGCGTTTTCAGGAAGTAACGCTATGAAGTAATAATCTCCGAACTTCTGCGCCATAGCGCTGATGCCGTCAACATTGAAGCGTATAACATCGCTCATGTTTGAAGAGGTGCACTCTCCGTCAATCATTGATTTTACAGCGTCAGCAATTATTTGCACATCTTCATCTCCAGAGACATTGTTATCATGGGTTGTGGTGGTGTGAAAAACCATAAGATTCTCTATCTGAAGCAGTTTTTCAAGTTTGTTTGGGATATCACTTCCGCCTATTGTGCCAAATGGTCCCGGGTGTATGTATGGTGCAACGAAGATTCCTTTTATCTTTCCAGAGGATCTGAATACCATTACAGAGACTGGCACCGTGCGATCTGAGTAGATTGAATAGAAGAATCGGTTAATCTTGCTCTCATCCTCCTTTCTGTATAGGCTCAGGTAATTAAGGAAAGATGAGATGAATACAAGTGGATCCTCCCTGAATACCCTTCTGAATGGTGCGGTGGTGCTTGTTATAAACGCATAACCTACTGCCAGATAGATGCCAGATGCGATTGCAAATGGGATTGCGGGAAATGCAGGATTTTCAAGAAGGGAAATCAGAAAAATTATTATGTTGTAATAGGGTGCCACAAGAAAAGCGTAATTTTTTCTCTCAGCAAGGAAGGTTCTGTAAAGAACATACCTGGGATCCACCAATGCTGCAAATGCAAGGTAGTATGAGAAATTAAAATCAAGAAAAAACCTAAATATCAAGAACTGCACAAAGGAAAGCACAAAGGCAAATAGATTAAGCATTGTTACTCTCCTCAATGGGAAGTATATGCGAAGATATCTGATGGTCAGATGATCCAGGAGAATGGCCACTATAAAAGGTAGTAGAAACAGATATGCTATCAGCCTGAGGTTAGGGGTAATCAGATATGCCATTGCAAATAGGATTAAAAGAAAAGCTGAGATTGTTATAAGCGGATGTGGAGCCCGAAATAGATGCCTGCGTAGCGAAACGATATACTTTTCATCAGAGGGCATCGGATTGGGAATGTTCATCTTATATTTACTTTTTCGCGATGTATGAAAGGGTATACACAAATCCAAGAACCAGATTTGTGTAGAATGTGAGTATTCTCCATAGTAGTATTGTTATGGCTGCTATTCCAGGGGGTACCCTCTGGGAGAACAGCAGATATGCGGTGAACTCAGCTAGTCCGGATCCTCCCGGAGAAATTGGAATAACAGTCACCACGATGATTATCAGCTGTGCTGTAAACATGAATAGCCAGTTGGGATTCTCACCAAGTCCAATCAAAATTAAAGGTATTATGGTAAAATCTACAAACCACATTGCCGCTGTCACGATAAAAGTTAGTGCAAGATATCCTTTCCTCAGAGCAAAAAGAGTTTTTGTGCTTTTCACGAATGCCATAAACTCCTCCTCTATTTTTTCAAGTGTCTCTTTCCTTTTGTCTTCGTCTTTTATGAAGAGTGCAAGAATTTTCTCAATTTTTGCAAGTTTTACCTTTACCTTCTCCGCCCTTATGACGATGTATAGGAGAGCAGAGCCCGCGCTTCCCAGAAATATGGATGCAAATATCAGGTAGTATTTAATCTCCCCTATGTCCATGGACATTCCGAGAAAGAGTAGGAAGATAGGAATTGTTGCCCCTATAAAGATGAAATCAATTATTCTCTCCCCTATTGTGACAGCGGTGGCATCTCCACCAGACATATTTCCCTCGGATAGCATGTATATTCTGGCCGGTTCTCCGCCCATCCCGGAGGGTGTGAGGGCAGCCACAAACAGGTTCACCATTACTATCTTGAAACATCTGTATAGGCTTAATCTCTCTCCCACTGATAGTGAAAGTATTTTTATCCTGAGAGACCAGAAAAGAAGATTGAGGATATGGGCTACTACAGCAAGTATAAGGATGTATATGGGTATCTCCATTAGGCGGTGAAGATCTTCGGGATTTACCGTGAGGTAGTATATGATGCCCATGGATACTCCACTTATTATAACAACCACAATAAACCATATTTTCCAGTGTTTGAACATCTGAAAACTCAGAGAATCACCTCCATTATTTTCTCAACGGATCTTTTCACATCGTATCCACCTTCAAATCCCTTGTATTCACGTGATCTTTCAACAAGGGTAACCAGATCAAGATCATCCTGTGTCATCCATGGTGCTGTGCCACGCGAATCCAGATATCTTGCCAGATAACGCTGTTCAGGCTGCCCTGGGGTTGGTATGAATCCTGCATGTCCTCCTATTACGTATAAATCCATTATTGTGGAGTATCCTGAGCGAGATATGAGGACCTTTGAGCGATTCATGATTTTTTCTCTCTCATTTGCGGAGAGATAGTAATGGATTTCAGCGGTGCTTTTCACCTTTTTATTACCCTCAGGTCTCCCCAGGGTAACAACAACATTTCCTTTCAGGTCTTCAATCTGCTCAAGAACAATTTTTTCAAGAATACTCCTCTGAGGCTCAGGTCCCGATATTGATATGAGCACATCAATGTCCCTTTCAAGATTCAGGTGGGTGAAAGATGAAAGTGGACCCACATACACAATTTTCTCCGAAGGTATGAATCTCAGATCCCGCGCCATTTTACCTGAGAGGCGACCATCCTGAAAATCAGGAACCAGAATCCTGTTGTAGAATTTTGTCATGTATGAATTGTAGAGCATCACACCCCCTCTCAAAACAGAGGATTTCAACATTATCCTGAGTTGATGGATCAGCAGATAGGATGGTTTGAATCTGTTGAATATGTCATATCTGCTGTCGGAGATTATAACATCAAAATTCTCTCTGCCATCAATTTTAAGGAATATTCTGTGCATATCAAGCATACTTTTCAGGATCTTGCGCGAGTTGGCTATGAAGTATGGAAAAAATTGATGGGCCTTCTGGGTATAGCGAATTGGATAATCAGGCAGGTCGTAAAATTTTACATTTGGGACTTCCCGTTTTAATAGAGAGAGTGCACGGCCATGGGATATTACAGCAACCTCATGGCCTTCATCCACAAGGGCACGAATCACGGGAAGACTCCTGGTGGCATGCCCGATTCCAAGGGAGCATACGCCGAAGGCAATTTTCATCTACCCTTTAAATGCCTCGCATCATATTATCTTTTTGTTTCACTGGAACGGGTTTGTGATGATGAAAAAGATGAGCAATCCTGCAATTGCAACCGTTGCTCCCGGCATGGAGCGCATTATCGCTTTTTTCCTCGCCTGGAAATCAAGATTTCCCTCGGATGAGATTACCCCGCGGATTGCAAAGCCCATGAGAATTGAACCTATCAGAGCAGCAACGCCCAGGATGGAAAATGCCATCAGGAAGGAATCAACGGGTATCGGCGTTATCTTTGCCTCCTTATTGATGCGTGAGGCTATGAATAGAATGTATCCTAGGAAGACGTAGATTGCATTCTGCTGCGGCAAAGTATCAAGGATCATGGCGCTTGAATAATATTTTGCATCTTCACCAAGAATCTCCGCGAGTTTGGGATTCATAATCATATACGCTATTGGAACTCCAGCAAGCCCGATGGTGGCAATAAGTATTGAGTTATCAATCACATCATTGGAAATTTTTCCCATGGAGATGGCGTAGATTACCACGGTGTATATTGCGGGTACAACTGCCATGCTTCCGAGAATCATGAGGCGTGGGTCATTTCTCCTCGGTTCAACTGTTTTCCAAAGTGCAAGTCCTGCGAGAGAGAATAGTACGGCGATGGAGATTTCCGCGAGCATGGCGGCTGAAAGGATTTAAAAGATAAAAAATTTTTGATAACTTCAATCCTTAAATGGTGCTTAGATGGAAAATGACCCAAGATAGGTTAGGAGTGAAAGCATAAATCCGAGAATCAGAATGGTCTGTGCAAATCCCACATGTAAGGAAATCTTTTTGAATTCATCCCTGAACTTAACCTCATCAGAGAGGATTTTTTCAAGGTGCATCTTTATAACATATCCTATCAGCACACTCCCTATGAAAACTGCAATGCCCATTATCTCCATTCCAATCCCGAAGGCATCCGGACTATGGGGGATATCGCTCCAGTTATTATGCGAGAATGCCATGTATCCAAGGATATAGAGAAGAAGCAGGAATATGGCTCCTGTTTCAAGGAAGGCGTTGAGCACCATGCCTATTCCCCTGTCATCCGGAGATTTTTCAATGATTCTCACAATAATTGGCTCAATGGCAACTCTGCCCACATTCACGCCCAGAACTCCCAGAGAGAAGAAGAGGAGTGAGATTCCAAAATACGGTTCTGGTATGGTATTCTTTCCGAGAATGTAGGCCAGGAGAACATAGATTGCAGGGGGCATGCCCATGCTCGCAAACACCATCGCAGTTTGCTCCCTGCTACCCTCACGCAGTACAGACATCGCCACGAAGCCTGCCGAGAGGAATGCAAGAACCACGGCAATGAGCCCCAGCATAGTGGGGGAATGTGAGATGGGGATAAAAATTTTTATTCTCTCCGCCATACACCCGCATGGATTTCAGGGAAGTGGAGCGCAGATGGCAGAGAAGGTGGAAAGAGGCGAGGGTATTTGAGCCAGAGGTTAGCGAGAGGAAGAAGTTCTTCATCACAGTTCCGTATCCCTACATGTCTGGCTCGCTCCATATCGGGCATGGGAGAACATTCACCATTGGCGATATAATTGCGAGATTCAAGCGTCTTGAGGGGTACAATGTTCTATTCCCCATGGCATTCCATGTCACTGGCACTCCTGTGCTTGCCATTGCGGATGCCATACGCAACGGAGACGAGAGGGTTATATCCCTTTACAGGGATTATGTTAGAATCTACGAGGATGATGAGAAGAAGATAGAGGAAATAGTTGAGTCCTTCAAGAACCCTGAAAACATCGCCAGGTATTTCTCAGAGAAGGTCATTGAGGACTTTCGCAGTATGGGGTACTCCATTGACTGGCGTCGCAGGTTCAATACTGCAGAGCCCATATACAACAGGTTCGTGGAATGGCAGTTCAAAAAACTCAACGAGAGGGGTGTGATAAAGAAGGGGAAGTATCCCATAACATTCAGCCCCGAAGACGGAAATCCCGTGGGTGAGGATGACATAGAGGATGGTGATACAAACAAGGTTACGATAATGGAGTTCACCGCAATAAAATTCCGCTATGAGGACGGATATCTTGTAGCGGCCACATTGAGACCCGAGACAATATTTGGCGTGACAAATCTATGGATCAATCCCCACGGAGAGTACTGCAGGGTTAGGGTTGGTGATGAGATCTGGTACATCTCCAGGGAAGCGGCTGAGAAGCTGAAGTACCAGAAGGAGAATGTGGTCATTGAAGATTGCATGCCTGGAAAAAACTTCGTGGGTAAATATGTTAAAGAGCCGGTTGATGGAAGAGATGTACCCGTGCTTCCAGCTGAATTCGTGGATGTGGATAATGCCACGGGGGTTGTGTATTCAGTACCGGCTCATGCTCCCTATGATTACCAGGCCCTCGTGGATCTGAAGAAGAATAGGGAGTATCTCAGGGAATTAGGGCTCAGCGATGAGATTGTGGACAGGATAGAGCCAATAAAGATAATTGACATAAAGGGCTACGAGCTTCCCGCGCGTGATATATGCGAGAGGATGGGCATTGAGGATCAGAGGGACCCGCGCCTTGAGGAGGCAACCCAGATAATTTACAAGGACGAGTTTTATTCGGGTGTTCTCAACGAAAAATGCGGAAAATTTGCGGGCATCAAGATAAGCGAGATAAAGGATGAGGTTAAAACATGGCTGAAGGATATGAATATGGGTGATGTCTTCTATGAGACATCCCGCAAGGCGGTCACGAGAAACGGGCACAAGGTCATTGTTGCGGTGCTTCAGGAGCAGTGGTTCATTGATTATTCCCTGCAATGGTGGAAGGACCTTGGACATAAGGCCACGGATAGAATGCTCTTCCACCCTGAGAAGTACAGGGAGATGATGCATGGCATAATTGACTGGCTCAACCGCAGGCCATGTGCCAGAAAGCGGGGCCTCGGCACGCGCTTCCCATGGGACAGGGAATGGATAATTGAGAGTTTAAGCGATTCCACAATTTACATGGCCTTCTACACCATCGCGCATTTGATACGAGAGAGCAATATCCCCGCTGAGAAACTGACCGAGGAGTTTTTTGACTATGTTTTCCTCGGACGGGGAAATGCGGAGGAGGTTAGCAAGAGAACAGGCATTGAGAAAGATACTATTGAGAGAATGCGCTCTGAATTCATCTACTGGTACCCAAATGACCTTCGCCACACGGCTCCCGCCCACATGAGCAATCATCTCGCCTTCTTCATAATGCATCATGTTGCCATATTCCCTGAGGAGCACTGGCCTGGAGGTATCTCTCTGAATGGCCTGATGATAAGGGAAGGAGCGAAGATATCAAAGAGCAAGGGCAATGTGATTCCCCTTGCACACATATCCACTCGCTACGGGGTGGACCTCTTCCGTCTCTACTGCGCCGTGGCTGCGGATTTAGATACAGTCATGGACTGGAAGGAGAGCGAACTCTCCTCGCTCAGGAAAAGATTTGAGAAATTTGTCAGCATGCTGGAAGAAAGCGTGAATTCTGAGGGTATTGAAGAGGATCAGATGAATCATTACGACCGCTGGCTCCTTTCAAGGTTTTACAGGAGATACAGGGATAGCATTGAGATGATGAGATCCCTCAAAATAAGGGATGCGATGCTCAACATGATATTCCACTTCTCCAACGATATTCGCTATTACGAGAAGCATGCAGGCGAGGAGCGTAGAAGGAGGATAATGAGGAATGTTATTGAGGATCTCCTCAAGATAATAAGTCCCGTTGTGCCTCATGTTGCGGAGGAGCTCTGGCACATGCTCGGCCATGATTCCTTCATCTCCCTTGAGACACTTTCAGCGCCCCGCCATGATCTTATTGATGATCGCATTGAGAGGGAGATGGAGTATGTGGATTCTCTGATCTCGGATATCAGGGAGATTATAGATGTTGCAAAGATTGAGCCGAAGAAGATTTACATATACACCGCCGAACCATGGAAATGGGAGATATTCAGGGCCATAAAGGACTCATCCCCCAAAACGGCAATAAGGGACGCGATGAATGCAGGAGTTAGTGTGGATAAAGGGGAGATTGTTAAATTTGTTAAGAGGATGCTAAAGGAGAAGATGGGATACTTTGAAATAGATGAGCGGAGTGTGCTTGAAAGGGAGAAGGATTACATTGAGAGGGAAACTGGTGCAGAGGTGATAATTGACTCCTCCTACGATCCCAAGGCAAAGAAGAAACTTGCGCTGCCACTGAAGCCAGCGGTGTACATTGAGTAGCAATAAACCTAAAATAATGGAAGCGGATTTACCACCGCTGCCGGGGTTGCCGAGAGGTAAGGCGCCAGCCTGGAGAGCTGGTTCCCGACTTAGGGAGCGTGGGTTCAAATCCCACCCCCGGCGCTATGAATCCTCCATTTCTACTTTCATGCTGGCTCATGGTCTTCATTGCAGGTGGTGTTTTTGGTTCTTTATTTTCCAGAAATCCAAAGAGATCGGGTATGGCAACGCAGCTCACTTTCCTGTTCGGGAGTTTGACAGTAATTTACTTTGATGGTAACTTTGCGGGATTTGGATTTCTCTTCAATCCATGGTACACCCTTGTTTCCATCCCCCTTTCCCTTATCCTTGCCATTCCCCTCTTCCACATTGCCTTAAGGATGGCTGAAGGTGCGGAAACAGTTCTTGATGGCTATGAATTCACAGATTTTGAATATGCTCTTCTTTTCCTGATAATAGCCCCCATTGGAGAGGAGGTGCTTTTCAGGGGATTACTTGAATCACCTCTGCTTGCGTATGGCATTGCAATAGGTATAGCGGTACCTGCTGTTCTGTTTGCCGTTATTCACATAATTCCCTTCAAAAACAGCGCACCCATATTTTTGGGATGGATTCTCCTCTCCGCTCTTATCTTGGGAATTCTCACCTCCGTGCTCAGAGCCCTGAGCGATTCCATAGTTCCTGCGATCTTTGCACATTCTCTCTTTAATCTCAGCGGGAGAATCGCGGAGCGCTTCAAGTTGTAATGCACATTTGTAA
>JALSPD010000124.1 GCA_026986135.1 DHVE2 group archaeon | reverse complement strand
TTTCCACTATACCTGTTATTATACCTACTATCGCGGTAATTCCCCACCATATCCATTGGTTCTTCGGATCTGTCAGAGCGTTCCCAATATATCCTATTGCGTTTATCAGAGCAATCAGAAATATCATCACTCCGATTGCTCCCGCCTTCCATCCAAATTTTTTCCATCCCATATATTCATCACCTCCATTCTATTTATTTTTTTCTCCTTACTTATCTAGGAGCCCAACCAACTTCTTCCAGTTCCTGTGTTTTGCCCGTATGCTTCTTTCGCTTAGATTTATGCCCTCTCGCTCCAGAATAAGCTTTATCTCCTTCGTGGATAGTCCCTTCTCATATAACCGCCCTATGCGCTCCAGTATGTACCTCTCATTTTCGCTTTTTACCATCATCAACAGTTAAAATATGAGCATGGTGGGATAGCAAGCAGATCGCGTGCGATTTTTATTTGGAGGTATGCTAAATTGAAGTATCACAGCGCCATCAACTTTATATAGGGTTTAAGCATTCACGGGAATGGGCAGGCGTAGTGTAGTCTGGCAGCACAAGGGCCTTCCAAGCCCTTAGCCCGGGTTCAAATCCCGGCGCCTGCATTTTCATATCGTAACTCTTATATGCAATCCCGTGATTTTGAAGTGATGGAGGATGTTCGTTTAATAAGCGCCTCGTACTCCCGGGAAGGAGATGGTGTGGTTGTTGAGCTATACGGGAAGACCAGAGAAGGGAAATCTATTGTGGGGCGCTACAAGGGATTCTGGCCATATTTCTATCTTGTTGAACCTCCTGCGGTTATTCTGGAGAAATTCAGCAAGGATAGCGAGGTTAGAGCAATTGAGGAGGTTGAGCTCTGGTATCGTGGGAAAACTAGAAAATGCGCAAAGGTGACCTTGCATTCACCGTGGAAGACGCCTACATACAGAAAGATTGCTGCTGAATTTTGCGAGGTACTTGCGGCAGATATCCCTTTTCATCAGAGGTTCATATACGATTTTGATCTCACTTCATGTGTGAGATTTGAAGGGGACTACATAACTAACCGGGATTACTACGTTGACATTGTTATGGATCTTAAAAAAATCACGAATATTGAGGATTTCAAGCCGCCACTTAAGATTCTCAGTTTTGACATTGAAAATTCCATAGAATCTGAGGTAATACTGACCATTGGTTATGCCATCTGGGATAGAGGGGAGATTAAAAGGGGTGCAATAGTGGGTGATGAACGCGAGATTTTGGAAAAATTCGTTTCATTGATTCGTGAAGAGGATCCTGATGTTATAACGGGATACAATATAGACGGGTATGATCTTGAGGTACTCACTACCAGAGCTAAAAAGCTGAATGTAGAGCTGAACATAGGCAGGGATGGTGGAAAACCACAGAGAATCGGAGGACAATTCTGGCGGGTGCATGGTAGAGTAATTGAAGATGCCTGGTGGGCTGTGAAGAAGGAGCTACGGTTAAAGCAGGAAACCCTCGGAGCGGTGGCGCAGGAACTGCTGGGTGAGACAAAGATGGACATTGATGCCTCAAACATTGACGAGGAGTGGTCAAGAAACAGGGAAAAGGTTATAGAGTATTGCATAAAGGATGCTGAGCTTGCCCTCAGAATCCTTATAAAAATAGGTGTGATTGATAAATACCTTGATCTTGCCACGGTTACTAAATTTCCGCTGGATGATGTGATTCATTCAGGGACATCAACATGGGTTGATTCTCTTTTAATCAGGGCTGCAGATCGCCGTGGTGTGGGTGTGCCGATGCAGGGCCACGAAAGGAAAAAGGGAAAAATTGAGGGTGGATATGTGCACACAATAGAGCCAGGTCTTTATCACTGGGTGTGCGTTTTAGATTTTAAAAGCATGTATCCGAGCATCATCATAAAGTATAATATATGCTTCACCACTCTCAGTGATGATGGGGAAATAGTGAGTCCCAGTGGGGCTCGGTTTTTAAGCAAAGAAAGAAAAGTGGGGATAATTCCCGAGATACTGAAGGATCTTATGGCACAGAGGGATGAGTTGAAAAAGAAGATGAAAAATGCTGGTACTGAGGAGGAGAGGAGGTATTATGATGGGCTTCAAAAGGCAGTTAAGATACTGATGAATACCTTCTATGGTGTTCTGGCATCATCTTTTTACAGATTCACCGATCCACGCATAGGTGCAAGTATAACCGCATTTGCCAGG
>JALSPD010000123.1 GCA_026986135.1 DHVE2 group archaeon | reverse complement strand
AAATAGAATTATTAAATACTCGGTAAAATAAACAAAATAGATGTACGTTACTTTTTCTTTTATAAGAAGAAAAACACCCAGTATCGCGAGACCAATGAAAACTGGGGTGAATACAGGTGCTAAAATAGATGGCAATGAAAACGCGACAATGAGCATAACGCTCCCGATGATTTTTCCTTTTTCTATGCCAAAGATAGTAAAAATTGTTTTAATATCATGGATCCTATCACTTTCAAAATCTTTAAGGTCGTTCATGGCACTTCCGGTGGAAAAAACAGCAAAAAGTATAACAAAATATGTCCAGAATGACCTATCAAATAGAGAATGCATTGGATACCATGGTGATGTGTATCCCATACCAAAAAGGATGGAGGAACCGAGTCCAATTATTATTGTTTTCACACCGTACTTTTTTAGATGTATTCTTGGGTAGGAATACGCGAATCCTAGAAAAGTGAATAAAGCGTAAAATATTAATGGCCACAGCCCGAGAATAAGTGAGGTATATGCCCCTGCACTGAGAGCCAAAATAGCAAAGTTAAGTAAATTGATTTCTGAGTACTTTTTACTTGCAAGGCCTCGCTGTTGGTTGGTTATTTCATCTTCTTCTTTGTCGTAGTAGTTGTTGATTGCAACAACAAAGGCCCATCCAGATGCTGCTGAGAATACCCCTATAAGTGCCATTAAAATGTTTCCGTTCAGATATACATTTGAATAAGGTCCATGCTTTTCAAACTGAATAACGAAGCCAAGTATAAACATGAGAGAAAAATGAATCACCCGAGGAGGAGAGGCATCTTTAAGTAGGACCCATACTTTTTTTGGATTTTCAAGTAGTATTGTTAACCAGAATAATATAAAGCCTATTAGAATGTAGAGAAAGTTGGAGATTATATATGGATACTCTTTAGTGAAATTATCAAATGATCCTGATGGAATAGCCCACTTATAGATGATCCATGATAATAGGGCGTCCATAATGTATAATGACATGAATATAAAAAATGGAGAGAAAACAGCAAGAATGAATTTTTTAAGGTTTTTTTTCACATTCAGTTTATCATATATGTATGCTCCGAGTAGAAGTATGATAATTGTTTTTTCAATCAGTTGTCCTATGGAGATTCTGAAATTTTCAAAATAGCCACCTGTGATATGTATACCGGTAGTGGAATAAAGAGACACAAAATCAAAGAATATGCTTGGTATGTACTTATCTATTATCGGTGGAAGGATGATCAATGGTATTACTAGCGTCATAATTGATGATATCTTATCTATTCTTTCATTTGTAATCGCTTTAAGCATGAAAAGTATAAATATAAAATCCATTAGATGGTATGATATGCAATTCAAAAAAGCCAATCTGGATATGTCTGCATATTTAAATGTGATTATTCCAATATATGCTCTTGTCGCTGAAAAGATCGCGACAAGGATGAGGAATTTCCACACAGATATTCTTAGATCTTCTGCCCATTGTATAAATCTTTTAAGCATCACATTACTTTAAATCAATGGGCTGATAAAACCTTTTCCAAAGGAGGATTCAAAATGCATATATATTAAATCGCATTTGTGTAGTTTAATGAGGGAGAGAAGGAGAAGAGGAAGGCAAAAATTTGCAAGATGGATATCGTATATCCCTCCTGTTCATACATATTCCCCTGTAGGGGTTCCTTACAAAAGAAGTGTGGTAATCACATATTCGGAGCTTGAGGCTATGAGGCTTGTTGATGTTATGGGGCTAACGCAGGAAGAAGCGGCATCTAGAATGGGCATTTCAAGAAAGACCCTGTGGTATGAGTTAAAAAATGGTAGAAAAAAGATGGTGGAGGCAATCCTTAATGGATGGAATATAGAAATACGAGGAGAAAATTATTATTATCGTGGAGATGAGGGTGAAGCGAATGAGTGAAAAGGAGGAGGATTATATAAAGGTCATATATCAGGTATCCAAGGAAAAGGGGTTTGCTAGAAGTATTGAAATCGCAGAAAAACTCAATGTGAAACCTTCAAGTGTTACAGATATGATTAAAAGACTGCAGGAGAAGGGGTATGTTCAGTACGAGAAATACCGCGGAATAGTAATTACTCCATTAGGGGAAAAGATAGCAAAGAAGATATTACACCGTGGTCGGGTTCTGAAGGAATTTTTTAAAATATTTGGTGTGAGAGATGATAATGCGATGGAGATAGCAAACAAAGTGGAACATTATATTGACGATGATAGTTTTGAAAGAATAGAGAAATTTGTTATGTTTGTTGATAGCTTTAAAGAGAACCCAAAGTGGCTTGAACATTTTGAATACTTTATTAAGACAGGCATATTACCTGATTGTGATAGAATAGATCACAGGTAAATGGTTAATCCTGCATAACCATACTTTATAGAATTACCAAGTTCCTTTTTAAGATAATTAAATGCGTGTTTGCCTGTGCAATGTATACCATAAATTTCTTCTAAATTCTCTTTTCTAAATGTGGTGGCAATATCCTTTATTGTTTTTTCTGATGAGTTTAACAGGTGGAATCCCCCTATTATGATCTCTATGGGCCCATAAATATCAATTGCCTTTTTTAGTATTCTGTGAACCCCGGGATGAGAACATCCTACAAGCAGGGCAGTTCTATGTTTTCCTTTTATAATAAGTCCTTGTTCTTTTATTTCTCCACCAAGTGCACCCGTTGTGATTATTGAGTCATTAAGGTATGCTGGCTCTTTACATACTCTGGCCTCTTTAATCCATGGCTCAGGTGCACATATATCACCAGTGTTATCGGCAACTGCTTTTATTCCTCCTATATGATCCCAGTGAAGATGTGAAATAACAACATTTGTGAATTTCATTTCCACTCCTATTTTGTTTAGATTGTAATTTAGAACATATGGATCTGGTCCTGTGTCAAATAGGACTCTAGAATTACCGTTTTCAAATAGTATGCTGAGACCCCACGCAGCCTTTAACCCTTTAGTGGCGTGATTGTCAACCACTATCGTTATTTTGCCCATGGCAGTAGGTATTTTGCGATCTTTTATATACCTTTTTCTGCCCTCCTCTCATTTTAGTAAGTGCCTCTCTTTCCCAAACGAAAGTTTTAAAATCATGAACCTAATACTCCTCTCCGCCGGGGCCGTAGCTTAGCCAGGTTAGAGCGCCCGGCTCATAACCGGGCGGTCGCAGGTTCGAATCCTGCCGGCCCCATTTTATATGTTGTGGTGTTTTAAACGCATCTCATATTCATATGGACGATTTTCGTCTTGTGATTTACGTAATGAAAAATTAAATATCCTTGCGTGAGATACCCTTCTTGGTGATCAAAGTGATAGATAATACGCCTAAGTTGTTTATACCCGGACCAACCGAGGTGGATGACAGAGTGCGTCTTGTAATGGCACAGAGGGTTATAGGGCATCGTACTGCAGAGATGAGTGATCTATACGGAGGCATTGTGGAGAAGTTGCAGAGATTGTTTAATACAAAGCATTATGCTATGGTTTTTACCTCAAGCGGATCAGGTGTTATGGAAGGGACAATTAGAAACCTCGCAGAAAGGAGTGTTTTGCATGGTGCGTGCGGGGCATTCAGTAAGAGATGGTATGAGATGAGTCTGGCGAATAATAAGGATGCTGATCTGGTCTGGGCTGACTGGGGATTTGCCGTAAAACCGGATATGATTGCAGAAGCGATGGAGAAAAAGAAATATGAACTTCTAGCTCAGATACATAATGAAACTTCTACTGGTGTAAGGAATCCTACAGATGATATCTCCAAAGTTGCCCATGAGAACGATACTCTAATTGCTATAGATGCGGTATCCTCTCTTGGTGGGGATATGATTAATATTGATAACTATGATGTGGTAATTGCATCTTCCCAAAAAGCCTTAGCTCTTCCTCCCGGACTTGCAGTGGCATTTGTAAGTGAAGCGGCTATAGAAAGAAGTAAAAATATGAGGAATAAAGGATATTATTTTGATTTTGTAAGGATGCTTCAGAGATATGAAAAAAGTCAGCAACATCCAACAACTCCCGCGGTACCTTTGTTATATGCCATGGATGCACAGCTTGATCTTATGCTAAAAGAGGGAATGACTGCCAGGTACGAAAGGCATCTTAAGATGAGGAGTATTGTCCATTCTTGGGCTAAAAAACGAGGTTTTGAACTATTTGCTGAAAAAGGGTATGAAAGCGTTACAGTGACTACTATAAAGAACACCTATGGTATATCCATCAAGGAACTCAACAATGAACTTCGTAAAAGGGGAATGATGATTTCAAACGGGTATGGCGAACTTAAAGAGAAGACTTTCAGAATAGCGCATATGGGTCAGATACAGCCCGGGGATATAATGGCTTTGCTTGATACCATTGACGAAATACTAGAATCAAAGGGGGTATATTAATGGTAAAGGTGGGTATATGCGATCCTATATCTGAAGAAGGCATTCAACTTTTAAAGGCGAAGGGACTGGAGGTAGTTGATCTCACGTCAGTTCCAAAAGAGAAACTCCAGGAACACGTTGGTGATCTTGATGCAATCGTTGTAAGAAGTGCAACCAAAGTAAGAAAAGACATCATAGACTCTGCTAAAAAACTAAAGGTTATCGGACGTGCTGGAGTGGGTTTGGATAATATTGATGTGGACTATGCAAAAAGCAAGGGTATAGCGGTTATAAATACCCCTGATGCTACAAGTATAAGTGTGGCCGAATTAACGATAGGGCTTATTCTTGCAGTTATGAGGAAAATATCTTTTGGTGACAGAGAGATAAGGAAGGGTTCTTGGCCTAAAAAGAAATGTAAAGGCATTGAAATGTATGGTAAGGTGCTGGGTGTGATTGGAATCGGCCGTATTGGTAGGGAAGTTGCTAAAAGAGCTAGAGCGTTTGGTATGAGAGTTATCTACTATGACATATATAGACTTCCTCAAAATATGGAAGAAGAATTGGGTGTGGAATATATGGAGTTGGATGATCTTGTCTCCATAGCGGATGTAGTGTCTTTGCACTTGCCTCTTACGGAGGAAACCAGACACCTTATTGACAAGAGCATATTAGAGAAAATGAAAGAAGGTTCTATTTTAATAAATGCAGCTCGTGGAGGCATTGTTGATGAGGATGCCTTATATGAAGCCCTCCAATCAGGGAAGCTTTACGGTGCTGCACTGGATGTCTATGAAGTAGAACCATTGAAAGAAAGTAAGTTATTTGAGCTTGACAATGTGGTACTTACACCTCATATAGGCGCACAGACTAGGGAAGGCCAGAGGAGAGCAGGAGTGGAAATCGCTAAAAAAGTGGCAGAACTACTTATTTCTTGATTTTTTCTAAATCTTTATATACCTGCATTGCTCATAGACAGATCATGCGGATTGCCCTTCTAAAAAATTTAAAAGAAAAATATGTTAATATGCTCAAATATATCTTATCTTATGAGGAAAAATATGGGTCTCTGAATTATTATTCAAGAATAAGCAGCAATGGTATAGCTTGGAGTATTAATGAACTGGGAATAGAAATATCACGGGGTGAAATAAACTATCTTTTAAAGAGAGGACTTTTAGAAAGAATTAGGAAGGGCGTATATCATATTAATCCCTCTGTAAGGGAGGCATTACGTGAAGAACTAGGGTGGATTAGCGTTGATTTAGATAACAATATTGATATTGAAAACGCATTGCGCTATGTGATCCATTCTGATAGAGATGCTCGGGCAATATTGAACCTTGCAAAATTCAATAAAAAATGGAAAACAATTTATGATGATGTGGGTTGGGATTTGAAAAAAGCAAAGGAAATTGTTATTGGCGTAGGAGCAGATCTATCTGTATTGAATAGAATGAGGGAATCAGGTTTGCTGATAGAGGTAAATAGTGGTGAATTTCTTTTTAATGATTTTGATCTTTCTTTACTTGATCCCTATCTTGAAAGTTCTTTTTCAACAAAGGATGCTGTGCATGAGTTCTTACATGTGGTAATTCCAATGAGAAATCTTTTCAGAGAGTTTGTCAGCAATATAACAAAAAAGGATCTGGAAGAAATCAAAGATCAAATAAAAAATATAGAGGCTATATTGAAATATTCGCGGCATGTTATGGGAAGTTTATATATGGATATGGTGCTTCCAATTATCCAGCAATATGGATTGGCAGACGTCCCAATATATTCTGATAAAGGAAGAAAAATAACGCAGACAGGTTTCTCTCTTGCATATTTTGGTGAACCTGGTACAGGAAAAACATTTGCTACAGATGATATTATACGGGGAAATGAGAGGGATGGCGTTCCTCCCCATGGTATAATAGGGCGTATTCGTTATGCGGAGGGTATGACACCAAAGAAATTTATTGCTATACTTGAGGCTTACCAGAATTACCCTGTCGATTGGGTAATTCCGGAATTTAATGATTTTTTTAGATATCGAGGTATGGTTGAAAAATTAAAGCTGGTTATGGAGCATAGAGAGGTTAGTGATGAAACTAAGAAGGATGTGATTTACCCATATAAGGTCACAAGTTTTTTTATCGTTAATTACAATACAAAAATATTTGGGAGTAAATGGAATGTTACTGTAGAAGATCCCAACTTTAACGCGTTGGAAGATAGAATGATATGCAAGATTTTTATAAATGATGAATTAAGAGAGAGAATGATATATGAAAATATGATCAGAAAGGTAAATGGTGATATTGATTGGTTTCTGAGCGAAAGTCTGCAAAAACATCTAACATACAGTTATTACTATTATTCAAACACAAACACCCGTTTAATCATAAATTCCCATGATTTTGTTAGGTTTGGAGATAAAATAAGAGAACTAAGAAAAAATTACAGGGCCAATCTTTCTAATCGTATAATCTTAAAAGGCCTTCAGATTGCAGGAAGTGCGGCACTTGTGAAAGGTGTTGGAGAAGAGCTGTCGGAGCTATATATTTCGTGGGATGAACTATCACTAGCTTTAAATTTCATAAAAGATGAGATTAAAACCAGGTCTATGCGCTATAATTGATGAGGTAATCTATATATAGTTGAACTTCTATATCATATCCAACTTGGTGGCGTGTATGGAGGTGTACGGATGAGAAAGATGAAAATGTGGGTCATTGCATTGATGGTACTGATGATAGTGGGACTTGGTGCCAATGCGGTGTTTAGCACCTTTGATTTTGAAAATGCGCATGGATTTCAATTCACATCTACTAGATCTGGGGATGTTGAATGGATAAATACTACTTTTACCATAAATCAAAATACAACCGATCCTCTTACCGGTGAAAAAGGTAAGTATGGATTTGATAGTAGTATTATTGTAGGTCAAACAGGAAAGCTTGTAGTGGAAAATGCAACTCTTTATTTTCTGTCAGATGTTGCTCATCCGAGGAGTCTAACGGTTTATGGCTCACTGGTGTTTTATAATTCAACATTAACATTGAGCACCAGTCAGATTCAGCCATATTATCATTTGAATGTGACCATAAATGGATCTAAAAACCCTTCTGCGGAAGTAAGAATTGAGAAATCTAGAATACTTTATGATGGCTGGTTTATCGTAGAAGAGAAAACAGTTAACATAGTAATCAAAGATACCGTTTTTGATAGAATGAATACAAATACTTATGGACCAACCCCTGATTTTATAGATTCGGTTGTACTGATGGAGAACTGTAGTTTTAACAGCCTGTTTGAGCATCCTTCTTCAGGGCCGCTCTATATTGGAAATATGACTGACTCAACAGGTGCAACAGCTACAACCACCTCATCTGGGGTGCTTACTCATTTTGTATCCAGTCCTGATAGTCAGTATGGCATATACTGGGACAAAATTCCTGTTAAGGAACTTCAGATGAGGGTGAACTATTCTACCTCGTCAGACTATGATAATAGCTCTGAGATAAGGCTTGTTTACAGGGGTGTGCCCTTGCTTCATGAAAAACTAACTCTGTCTACCGGAAATAAAACAATCTTAATTACTAATGATACATTTAGTTCTGCAGATTTGAAAGCTAGTGATATTGAGGCGGGTATTGCATCAGGGAATATTGTGGTTGAAATAACTGAGGTTCATTATAGCGGTAGCGTAACCGTTCATAATGTAGAACTTAGATTTTTAATTGAGAAAAATGTAGATATATACGGCATTGAGAGATTTGATTTCAATTTGCATCATAGTACCATATATGCTAAAGATCTACATGTGGCTGCCGATTTTGAGCTTGAGTATGGAACGGTGCACAATCGTATCTCGCTTTATCAGGCCAGCAAACTGTACGTACTAAATCTCACAGTGGAGAACACTCTGAATAAGCAAGATTCATGTATATATGCCGATGATGCAACTTCTCAGGTTTATATATTTAGATATGCCGAGGTGAAAGTATCGTTTAATAAAATTCCAATTTCAGGATTGTACGTTAATGCTACACCATATCTCATAGACCACTCTCTTAGAAATACCGTAATAATGGAGACTCAGAACTTCATATCGCATATGAATTTCGGTAATTTTACAGGTGGAACTGTATGGGCTACCACCAATTCTCATGGAATGGCGATTCTTCCTCTTTTATCGGACATAGTAAATCAGAGTGAATGGCCCAATAGCAGATATGTGGGTGTGTATAATCTCTGGGTAAATAAGAGTGCGACAAACTATTATACTGCTCAAGTGGCAGTTGATCACTTCCCTGACTTGCAGGTTGCAAATAATACTTTCAAATGCAATGCAGTTCTTTCTTATTATAAGCATGTGGATATTGGTGTTACACTGCACATTTTAGGATCTGCACCGTATCTTACCGGTAAAGATATGCCAATTTCTCTGGATGTAGTAAACCATGGTACAGAAACCGGAGATAATGTTAGAATCTACGTTTATCTTAATTCACAGATTGTTGTATATGATCAGATAATCTCTATGTCTCCATCGGAAAGTGTGACAAAATACTACACTCTTTCTGGAAACCTATTCTCGGCTGACGGTAGATATAACATTACCGCTGAGGTTGTTCAGATATGGGATACAAATCCATCAAATAATATCTCATCTGAGAATATAAAAGTTGGCAGAATTGCGGTCTCACAATGGCATATAGATAAGTTAATAAACAGGCATACTGGAAACATTACTGCTGAGGTTTATTCGTACTTTGATATACATTCTACAGTTGTGTCTCTGTATATGGATACCACCCGCTTGGCCACGTGGAATGACTTGTATGCAGGAGAGAATATGCTTACCTATTCGTGGAATGTAAATGGTACTTCGGGGCAACATACACTCTATCTTTATGTGAATTCAACTCTTATCGATCAGAGAAGTATCTATGTGTATCGCGATGTTGACGTTAGTGTGGACTCTATCACCGTACGACCATCTAGTATCTATGTATCCCAAGAGACTACCATTGCAATCAATGTTACCAACCATGGTCAAGATGTGCCTGAGAATACCTATTTGTTG
>JALSPD010000122.1 GCA_026986135.1 DHVE2 group archaeon | reverse complement strand
CTTGGCTGCAGGAATCCAGAAGAATGCGAGGAGGAGGTTGAGGAGTACATTGGATATTTGAGGCAGAGAGGCGAGGTGATTCTGGACAAAAGGGGAGGGTACAAACTTGTCAGACACTGAGCATAATATAGCGATGAGAATGTATCGTACCAGGGGGGAGGTGGTTCTGGCAGCATGTGACAGGGACATACTTGGCATGTATTTTGAGGAGGGTGATTTGCATATCCATGTTAGGAAAGAATTCTACTTTGAATCCTTTGTTTCAGACCAGACATTTCTCAATTCCATTAAGATGGCAACGATAGTCAATCTTGTCGGGAAGCATGTGGTGGATCTGGCCATTGAACATGGCTTCATTGACGAGGATAATGTTATCTGGATATCGGGGATTCCGCATGCGCAGATGGTTATGATGCTTTAAAATTCCATCTACTCTCTCCAGTCTGTATTTACAGTTCTTATGCCCAGTTTTGGGATGTACAGGAGTACACGTTTATGTTTTGAGCTTTCATATAGCGCATAAACCCTTCTGATAACCCTTTCATTCACCCCGAGTATATTCTGTATTTTTCTGATGTCTATATTTAGCTCTATTCCGTAAAGTATTCTGTCCAGGATCTCATATTTTACTCCAAGTTCATCCTCATCGTATTGATCAGGTAGCAGGTTTGCACTCGGCTTTTTCCTTATTATCTCCTCAGGGATACCAATTTCTCTGGCTAACAATCTTACCTGCGTCTTGTATAGATCGCCTATGGGTGCGAAGTCACTTGCACCATCGCCGTATTTTGTGAAATATCCTGTCAGAAGCTCGCTTTTGTTACTTGTGCCTGCAACAAGCAGAGAGTTCTCGTTGGCTATTGAGTAGAGAATCGTCATCCTTGTCCTGGCTTTTAAGTTTGCCACAGCATTAAGTGAGGATACGCCCGATATCTTCTTGAGTTCCCTAACAGCAGGCTCTATATTTATGATTCTCATATCCACCCCATATTTTTCTGCAATGATTTTTGCATGCTCGCTTTCTATTGAGGGGGTTATAGAATCAGGCATATGCACCGCAATAACTTTTTCAGGACCTATTGCATGCACACATAGGGCAAGTACGACGGACGAGTCAAGACCGCCACTAAGCCCAACAACCACTCCCTTACCAAGGGTAAAATCGCGAATAAACTTAATTATTGTCTCATACGCATAGTCTGGAAGGGTCAGGTTAAGATTCATTTCCTTCGGGCTCCCAATCGCTCTCCCAGGGTATGTCCTCCACAATATGTTTAAGGATTCTGTATAATTCATCAAGATCCTCATCAGTGCCTATGGCAATGTACTCCTCTCTATCTCCCGTGGCAATATACCAGAGATTTTCGGCGTTATCGTAGTAGATCTCTACCTCCGAGTCATCAATGGACCGCACAAAGGAGATAATCTCCCCCATCTTTATTGAATCCCTTATGGAAGTCATCCTACCACCTTAACCACTGCAAGGAGGAACTCATCAAATTTCTTGCTCAGCTCATCAAATTTCTTCTTTATACTTTCCATATCGTCGCTTTCCTCAATTACGCTCAGCATATCATTTAGCTCAGAGATGTACTTCTTCATCTTTTTTAATTCTGACAGGGCCTCCTCGTCTCCATCATCAATTCTCGCAAGAATGTCCATCAGAGTTTCTTCAATCGTGTCAAACATGTTCTGAAGGTTCATATGCGGTAATCTTCAGGCAAATATTTAAGGTTTCTCAATAGGGCTTGTTGGAAAATGATTGAGGCGCCGGGGGGGAGATTCGAACTCCCGCTCCCATAACGGGAACCAGCTCTCAAGGCTGGCGCCTTAGTCCACTTGGCTACCCCGGCTCACGCTCAAATGGGTGAGTATTATTTTAACTTTTCTTTTCTCAGGGTAATTGTTAGATTTATGACATACGTGATTATAAAAATTGAAATCAGGATTATGTAGTAGGTTTCCACAATCGCGGTTGATGGCCAGGTTATAAATGCACCAGCAATTATTAAAAAAAGCAACAGTACGGTGAAGAATTTCATTGCTCTCTCTGAGGAAAAACCAAATACCAGTGCTCCGAGGAAAAATTGAATAAAGAAGTAGGTGGATACAAAACCATGGGGCCCTGTGCCGCTCGGAAACAGGCCTATGAGAGCCACAAAAATTGATGAAACGCTTATATACGATCCACCCACAATTTGCAATCTATTTTCACCTTTCAGAATTGGAGATAGGGAAAACAGAAAAATGAAAGTTGACG
>JALSPD010000121.1 GCA_026986135.1 DHVE2 group archaeon | reverse complement strand
ATATCCCCTTTCAATCCCACCATGGTCAAATTTTAACGATTTTAATAGAAAGATGGAATTGCTTGGAATTAATATACTTTCAATCCCACCATGGTCAAATTTTAACCAAGCAACATAATGGAAGGATTATATTTTAAATTTTCCCTGAATTACTGTGTTATTGTAGGATTTTTATTCTCGGATAAGAATGCGATTTTGCAACAAATCCCCGATAAGGGGGTTCATTTATAAAGATCCGTTGCAGATCATATAACATTACTGATATCAACCTTGGGCTCTCCCATCTCAAATCTTTTTACCGCCTTTTCATCTCGCAGTATATAAAATATAACATAGTCCTGTTTCTCATCAATCATATCCTTCAAATCTGTCTTTATCCGCTCCAGCTCTGCTCTTGTAAGTTCTCCTTCAAACACAGAATTCTGCTTCCAGAAAAGGTATTTTTTGAGGTATTTACGAACTGCGTCAATTCGCTCTACCGCAATATCGTACACCACAATCACATACATTTCACCACCACGCAATAAGTGGTTTGTATTTTTCAGCACCTATTAAATGCTTTATAAGTTTATAGCACTCAATTCTAATAAATCTTCTGAGGGATATTTTTCTTCCCAAGCCACGATGCATTATGGTGGAGTGCAACTTTTCATCGTATTCTTTCAAGAACTTTCTTCTTCCCTTATCACTGAGAAGGACAGCATTTAAATCCTTTCTAAAATCGCTTTCATCCAGCATTCCTTTTCTGACAAGTTTCATTACGATCCTATCCACAATTATCGGTTTAAATATCTCGCTTATATCAAGTGAGAGGGAAAATCTCCTTTCTGAAGGTTCATGAAGATACGATATGGTTGGATTCAATTGAGTATTGTATATCTCACTAAGGACCGTTGAATAAACCAATGAGTTTCCAAAACTGATCAGTGCATTCATCTTGTTGGTTGGGGGCATTCTTTCACGTTTTATCATTTTATAATCATCCGAAACGAGGGAATCCATAATTGAATAATACTTCTCTCTGATCTTACCCTCAACCTCCATTATACCAGGTATGGTATCCTGAAACTCAATTTTTCCCCTTAACTTTTCAATTTCCTCTGTGTCTTTTTTCCATCGTCTCACATTCCTTATTATATTACCCGCAGACCCGTACACAAAACGCTTTGCAAGATAGAGTCTTTTCTCTTTGTCCAGATAATGCTCCGCCTGATTCACAAGAACTGTACCAGAAACAAGAGTCTCTCTTGGATAGAGTGATGCCTGATAGAACCCATACTTGTTGAAAAAATGTACAACAATTCCTTTCTGGGAGAAATAAGATATCACTTGTGATGTTAAACTCACTTTCCCATACACATAAATATCCTCAATCTTTTCCACTGGCAAAAGATGTTTTTCTCCACCAGCTTCTATGAAATAAACGGTGTTTTCATTCCTCACCAGTTTTCCATGCTTTGTGATATATATGCTATTCCTCATTTTCACCACCAAAACAGAATTCATAATACGCACATTTTCTGCATATACCTTTCCTTTTGGGTTTGGGCATGGGACCATCAACTACCCTCTTGATATCCTCCAGGGTTCTTTCAACCTCCTTTTCATCCTCTGGGCCAAGTTCAACATGCACCCTCCTTTTCGCCTTGGGATAATCTATTACGCCCACCGCTTCAATTCCCCTCTTTTTTAGGTAGTATAAGTAGTAAAGAACCTGCATCCTGTGAGCTTTCTCCATTTTGCTGGATTTCTTTATCTCGTGCACCTCTATTTTATCGCCCGACCTTATGAAGTCTATTGCTATATCACCAATCTGCACTTCTCTGTGGGATCGGTAAGATTTCTCATGCAGTAACTTTCCCAAAGATACCAGTTCATTCTCTTTCTCCATACTTATATCATGCGAAAACAGCCAGAGTTTAGTGTGGCAGATGTAATAATACGAAACCTTTACCCCGGTGATGTGCATCTCTCTCAAGCGGTCATCCCCCTATGCTCCCAAATATCATAGGGGGTAATAATTCTAACTATAATATCTGTTTTTCCGGACATTGCTATTATTACCTTATGCACTGAGAATCCACAATCTTGCGAAGAAAATTATCAACTTCATTTTTACCCAATGTTTTCTATTTAGCTTCCCTAACAAGTATTTACAAGAATTATCATGATTATCATATTTCTACCACTTGGCTCAATCACTTTAAATATATATTCATACAGTCGCTAGTAAAATAGTTTCAGGTTATATGGTATTTCTATAATTTCTTTATCCATAAAATTTTTAGAAACGGTCGGATCAGTTGT
>JALSPD010000120.1 GCA_026986135.1 DHVE2 group archaeon | reverse complement strand
CCCATGGAACTGGAGATGGAGGTGATTGTCAAACATTATCATTCTGGCACCTCAAGCAGTAGCGAACCATTCTCGTATATTTTTATTTCTTCCCTCTCCACACCCAGAATTTTTCTTATTTTTTCCAACCGCTCCCTCTTGTATTCTTCAAATTCCTCCCCTCTTTCATCCCTCTTAACTTTCTCCGCAGTGCGGTAAAGTGCGATCTGGAGCTTCACATCAAATCTCTTTCTCTCATCAATCTCCTGGAGTTCAATTCGCATATGTGTGAGAATAATTAGATATATTTAAACCCATTCACCACCATGCATGCTCTTGTCACAGGCGCATCCTCAGGCCTGGGATTTCACATTGCTAAGGAATTGAAAATGCGCGGCTATGATTTGATTCTCATCTCCCGCAATGAGGAGAAGTTGAAAACGGCGGCGGAGATGCTTAAATCCTCCATCTACTATCCCATTGATCTCTCAAAGGATTACAAAGAAGTTGGCGATATTATTGAGAAATTCAAGCCGCAGGTGGTGGTGAACAATGCAGGATTCGGTATATATGGCGACTTAGAGGATCAGGAATGGGGGCGGATTGAGGATATGATCAATCTCAATGTCCTTGCACTTACCTATATAACAAAGAGGGCGGTTGAGATTCTGAACGAGGGATACATTCTTAACATATCCTCCGTGGCTGCATGCCATTCTCAACCGAAACTGAGCGTTTATGCTGCCACCAAGGCGTATGTGGCCATGTTTTCTCGCTCATTATCAAGAGAGATGAAAAGCAAGAAGGGTGTTAGGGCATCCTATCTTCTCCTCGGCCCAACGAGGACGAATTTCTTTAAAAATGCGGGCATGCCCACGAAGGGGCTTGAGAGGATAATGCTCTCTCCGGATAAAGTGGCGAGGTATGCGGTGAAGAAGATGTTAAGGGGAAAGCGCAGAATTGTGCCGGGGGTGTTATTTAAGTTGTACTGCTTCTGATAATGCCCGAGCCGGGATTTGAACCCGGGTCAAGGGCTCCGCAGGCCCTCAGGATATCCAAACTACCCCACTCGGGCGCAGGTTGTAATATGAATCCACTATTTAATTTTTGGTGGTTACATCCATATGACTCCACGCAGAGGATCCAGAGTTATTTTCATTCCATCCACATCTATCTTGCCTGTGCCCGCAATAATTGATATCCCCTTTTTTGTAAGATTTCTGATAACTTTTGGGCTGTATACCGTTGATTCCACTATCACTCCCTTGTTGTTTCTCAATAATTTTTCCTCTGTCAGTTCCTCCAAAATGACGATTTCATCATCTCTATTTCTCCCCGCTATTCCAGTTACAATGTTTTTTCCAAAGCCCCTTCCTCTGGCTACGATATCACCGACAATCTGAACCCACACAAAGTTAGTTGTACCCGGAATTCCAGAGGGCTCACCACCTGCTATTACAAGAACATCACCCTTATGGACAAGTCCAAGTTCTTCGGCTTTTCTCATAGCCACATTTACAGCCTGATCTGCAAGTTCAAATTTATCAACTTTGAAACCCTCAACTCCCCAATAAATGCTGAGTTCCCTAAGGGTTTTATCGCTGTAGGAAGCGGCTAGCATAGGCATTGGAATTCGGTGCCTGGACACCAGGCGTGCTGTTTTTCCGGATCTTGTAAGAATTAAAATGGCATTTGCTTTCACCTCATTTGCCAGTAGCACAGCAGCATTTCCGACGCATTCGGATATTGTTCCCTCAAGTTCCTCAATTCCTCTTTTTTCTACGAGCATATCTGCCTTTTCCGCCACGCGGGACAGGTAATCTACTGCTTCAATTGGGTACTTTCCTATGGCGGTTTCACCCGATAGCATAAGGGCATCTGCACCATCAAGGATTGAGTTTGCTATATCTGAGACCTCTGCTCTGGTTGGATGCGGATTCCTTATCATGCTCTCAAGTATCTGAGTGGCTATTATTCCAGGTTTTCCGTATGCTCTGGCTCTTTTGAGGAGGTATTTTTGTATTCCAGGTATGTTCTCCACAGGTATTTCCGTGCCCAGATCACCTCTGGCCACCATTATTCCATCGCTAACCTCAAGGATCTCGTCAATATTGTCAACACCTTCCTGATTTTCAATTTTGGATATGATACGTGCTTCAATTCCGATTTCTTTCATTTTTTTCTTTAAAGCTAGAATGTCCTCAGCACATCTAACAAAGGAGGCCGCTATGAAATCCACATCCCCAAGTGATTTCATGAACTCCACATCTCTATCCTGTATGTATTCAATAGGTATGTGCAACCCTGGAAAATTTGCTCCCATGCGCGGTGCTATGATTCCTCCCCTGACAACCTTCGCTGTGAATATTGAATC
>JALSPD010000119.1 GCA_026986135.1 DHVE2 group archaeon | reverse complement strand
GATGATCATGATGCCCTTTGCGTACAGTATCTCGCATGGAATTGGAGCAGGAATAATATCTTATGTGATTGTAAAACTGGCCACGGGTAAATACAGAGAAGTGAGCGTAATAATGTACATCCTGGCAGTAGTTTTCGCTGCGTACTTTGTATGGCTGAGTATCTAAAATCCCTGCTACATCTCTGCTATTTTTTAATTTGGGCCAAGTGCCAGGAGTAAGCCCCCTTCTGTTCACGGCGGCATCCGTCTAAGCGCCCTACCTGCGCCTCGTCGGGCAGCTCATAGGCGCGGCTTGGGCTTGCTCCGCCGGGGTCGGCCGTTTCATCAAATCCCGCGGGAATGTCATCCGCAGGGAATCATCCTGCCCCACGGGCTGTGTCGTTTCTGCTCCGTTGCCGTCCCTCTCGGGACCCCCGCTTGCACGGGGCCGGCTCGCCCGATGGAGGGGGGACTTTCCTCAGGCATGCCTCATGGCATACCCGTGGCCGCCCTCTGGCTCTTGGCCCGCTAACAAAAAGATTTGGCTATATAACTGTTTTGCCACTTACCAAATGAAAGAGTATAAAGATTATACGCAATGATAACCATACACCTGTAATGGTCGTAAAGGCGAAGGTGGGAAGAAGAAGGTACATTATCGTTGAAAATTCTGGAAATCTTCATTCCCTGATAGAAAAAATAAAGGGCATTGACAGAAAATCAAAAATCATAGAGTGCATTGATAATCTTTGCATTATAAGATGCAGACACTGGTACAAGGAGGATATTATAAGATTTTTGAATTCAAATGGAATAAAGACATACCGAACCACAGGGACAATCAGAAGGGCCAGAAGGGTAATCTCAGGAATATCCCTTGAGGGCTAATGGTTAAATTTGCGGTGAGATTTAAATACACGCTGACCATACCACGCAGCATGGAGCTCTGGTACGACGAGATGCACACTCCCAACATGCGCCTAGGTTTCAGAATCAAAAGGGAGCTTGAACATGTGCGTTCAAAGTATCAGGACATCCATGTTTTTGAAACATACGATTATGGAAATCTTCTGGTCATAGATGGTACAGTTCAAACAACCGAGAGGGACGAGTTCATATATCATGAGATGATAGTTCATATTCCAATGCTCACGCATAAAGATCCAAAAAGGGTTCTTATTATAGGTGGAGGAGACGGTGGTGCTGCCAGAGAGGCACTAAAACATAATCCCGAGGAGGTCCATGTGGTGGATATTGATGAGAAAGTTGTTGAGGTTAGCAAAAAATATCTTCCTAGAATATCATCTGCCTATGAGGATAAAAGGATACATTTACATATAGAGGATGGCCTTAAGTTTGTGGAGAATCATGGGGATTTTGATGTGATAATCGTTGATTCCACAGATCCGGTAGGTCCCGCCGTGGGGCTATTCCAGGAGGATTTTTACAGGAAGGTTAAAAAAGCACTGAAACCGCATGGGGTTATGGCACAGCAGTGCGGCTCTCCATTTTACAACCCCCAGGAAGCCTGCCAGGTAAAAAACGCTTTGAAAAAAATATTTAAAAATGTTCGTCTCTATCTTGCATATATTCCCACCTATCCGTCTGGAATGTGGGCATTTGTAGTGGCTAGCGATGATGAGATTGTAAGGAAAAGAGATGGATCCATGCTGAACACGAAATACTACAACGATTCAATCTACGAGGCTGCCATGGTTCTTCCAAACATAGTAAAGGAAAACTGTGAAGATTAGTATATAGGGGGCAATATCCAAATTGAATTCTGATTGCTGGGGGATATATATTATTTTTATCTCCCTGTCCCTTACACCGTACATATCCTCGGCAACCAACTCAAGTGTGTGCCTTCCGGGATTTGCGGGGATCGTGATCACCCTTTCTGATCCTTTATAAACAAGATTTCCATCAAGGTAAACAAAGTACTTCAGTTCTTTACCTGTGGATACACTCATATTCACAATAATTCTTGATCCTGCAACATTCACTCGTGATATTAAAAATGGCCTCACATAATCTTTCCAATCATAATCAAACACCTTTCTAAAAAATTTCACAGCATGGGGATCCTCAATAATCACGGAAAGTTCTCTGTTTTTCCATAGAGAATTGTTTCCAAAATTCATACTACCAACAAAAACCGACCTGTCTCCAATTAACAGTTTGGCATGAAGATGTTTGAGATACTTCGCATCTGCATTGAATTTTTTCATATCGTATCCTTTTAATGGATGTTCAACCAGTATCCTTGAAGCCTTGGGATATATCAATGAAAGGGGATACCCCTTCAGATAGAGAGCTTCCACATCAATCCTTCTGTTTTCATCCACAAAATTTCTCAGGAGGGAGTAAGCATAATCGGGAGATAAAACCAGGGTAAGATTTGC
>JALSPD010000118.1 GCA_026986135.1 DHVE2 group archaeon | reverse complement strand
TTTTATGCGCTTAATCTCCTCCATACTCATGTACAGATTGTGCTCCGCGATTATCTTCTCCCTTTCCTTTTTCTCCATCTCCTTTATCTCTTCAATGCTGTATCTGTCAAACACAGGTGAGAAGAACGGAGGATACTTAATCTCCTTGAGATGTCTCGTGCCATCAGGGAACAGGAGACGGTCATCTCGTGCATACTTTATGTAAGCGGCGGAGTCAAAGAAATCAACTCCCAGGAGAACTGCAAGGGGAAAGAACATGGGATGTCCAGCGCCAAACAGATGCACAGGTTTTGAGGGGTCAAGGTGCATCTTGGAATGGATGATTGCCCTTACAACCTCGCTATATCTGTACTCTTCCATAAGGGGAACCACACCGCCTATTGGGAAGTAGTCAAATCCCGCATCACTCATCTTCATCGCGGAATATTCTCTAAGATCAGGGTACACAGAGCCCTGTATCACGCCAGCCAGAAGCATGTTTCCCTTAAGTTTCAGGGATTCCTTGCCGCGCTTTAGTGTTTCCTCAATCGCGTTTTTCACCTCCTCCCTCGTGTGGAACGGCTCGGTGAATATGTCAAGAATGGTGCCAATATCCGCTCCAATATCCCTCTGAAATTCCACAATTTCCCTGTAATCCACCTCCACATCCCCATACACATGCTGCTGAAATGTCCCGCTATCCGTCATGATTAACCCGGGGAAATCCAGCATGCGGTGGAGCCCCTCTTTAAGTGCCTTCTCTCTCAATTTTCTGCTTTTCCATATTATGTATGAGTTTGTGATTATGGCATCAACGCCAAATTTTTCCTTCATCTCCCTCGGTGGAATCACTATGAGATTTGGGTTCACCACTGGCATGAGGGTTGGAGTTTCGATTTCTTGGAATTTGCATATCCTGGCTAGACCATCACGTTGCTTGAGTTCCATATGGTTGCATGCTCCTTGTATATATAAGGTTGGCCGTATGCAAAAATGTTTTAACCCACCTCACCCTTCACGCAATCGTGAAGACATTAATCATAGCGGAGAAGCGCAATGCAGCGCAGAGAATAGCTTCTATTCTATCAGGGGGCAAGGCAAAGTTTGTGAAGGTTGGGCGCACGGGATACTTCATGTATGAAAGGGATGGAAATGAGTATTTCGTGGTCCCTCTCCGTGGCCACATTGTGGAGCTTGATTATGATGAGAAGTTTAAAAGATGGGATCTCAACAACTTGATTGAGCTTGTGAATGAGAAGCCGAAGAAGGTGCATAGAGAAAGGGCGATAATAAATCTCCTCTGGAAACTTGCTGGTGAGGTTGATGAGATAATAATCGCCACTGACTACGATCGTGAAGGAGAGCTCATAGGAGTTGAGGCGCTGACTGTGATTGAGAAGAAATACGGAAAGAGATTCCGTGTTAAAAGGGCGAAATTCAGCGCTCTGACCAGGGAGGAGATTGAGAGGGCCTTTTCCAATCTCGTGGATATAAATTACAATCTTGCCAGCGCCGCTGAGGCACGGCAGCACATAGACCTGGCATGGGGCGCATCCCTGACCAGATTTGTATCCATTACCTCTGGGAGAAGGGGAAGGGAATTTCTCTCCGTGGGAAGGGTTCAGAGCCCCACCCTTGCACTTATCGTGAAGAGAGAAAAGGAGATTGAGGCATTCCAGCCGAGGAAGTACTGGAACATAATCGCAAAACTCCAGAAACGTATGATTTTCCAGGCGGAGCATGAGAAAAATCCCTTCTGGGAATTGGATGAAACGAAGAAAGTACTGGAGAAGGTAGAGAGCGCAGATGTAGCTGAGGTGGATGAGGTAAGCAGGGAGCAGAAGCAGCTCTATCCAGTGCATCCTTTTGACACAACCACATTTTTAAGCGAGGCGGCGAGAATTGGAATATCGCCTGCAAGAGCCATGAAAATCGCGGAAGATCTTTATATGGGGGGATATATCTCCTACCCCAGGACAGATAACACTGTGTATCCAAAAAGTTTGAACATAAAGGCAATTCTAAAATCCCTGAAAAATAGCAGTTTCGCGGAAGATGTTGCCAGATTGGAGAATGAGATGCGTCGTGTTCCTGCCAGGGGGAAGAAGGAGACGAAGGATCATCCCCCCATCGTTCCTGTTCGTGGAGCGGAGTTAAGTGGTGATAAAGGCAAGATTTACGAGCTTATTGTACGAAGATTTCTGGCAACCCTTGCCGTGAATGCCGAATACGAAGAGGTGAAAGCCCTCATTAGTATTGAGGGTGAGAGGTTCGTAGCCCATGGAAAGACCCTTACCCGTGAGGGTTGGCTGAGCTATTACCCCTATGTTAAGTTTGAGGAGAAGAGAATTCCCGATTTGAAGAAGGGTGATCGTGTCCGGGTGAAGGAGATCAAAGTGGAGGAGAAGGAGACGCAACCGCCAAAGAGATACACACAGTCCTCCCTTATCAAGGAGATGGAGAAACTCAACCTGGGTACCAAGAGCACAAGGGCCGAGATAATACAGAAACTCTACGATAGGGGCTATGTCACAGGCAACCCCCTGCGTCCCACAAATGTTGGAAAAACCCTTGTGGAGAAACTCATGGCACACAAGGTTGATATTGTGGAGCCAGAGATGACCGCTACTCTGGAATTGGACATGGACAGGATAGAGCGGGGCGAGAAGAGGATGGATGAAGTGATTGAGGAATCCAAGGAGATGCTTGTCAAAGTCCTCAACAAACTCCAGGAGAATCGCGATGATTTTGGAGCAAGTATGAAGGAATCCATGAAATCAGAACTTGGAGAGTGCCCCAACGGTGGCAAATTGGTGTATTATGAGAGGAAGAAGCTGGTTGTGTGCGAAGGTTCAGGGGAAAGGAAGTATTACAATCTCCCCAAGACGGGAAGGGTGGAGTTCCTTGATAAGAAATGCCCTGTTTGCGGTCTTCCCCTCATAAGGGTGGTGCGGAGGGGCCAGAGTCCAGAGGTAAGGTGCCTTGATCCAAAATGCGAGTACAACGCGAAGAAAGATACCGTGGGGAAATGCCCAAAATGCGGCGGGGATCTGGTTATAAGGCAATCACGCAACGGTAAGAGGTTCATCGGGTGTTCCAATTATCCAAAATGCGATGTGACCTACCCGCTTCCCCAGAAGGGTAAGGTGATCCCCACAGGAGAGACCTGTCCCTACTGCGGAGCGCCCCTTATCATAATTCGTCGTAAAGGACGCAAGGACTGGAAGATATGCCCAAATATGGAATGCGAGTACAACAAAAAAGGAAAAGTTTAAGGTTGTTCCACGCATGGCCCGTTGGTGACCTGAAATGGCATTTAATCCTGGAGATACGGGATTTATGCTCGTTGCAACGAGCTTAGTGATGCTGATGACACCGGGCCTCGCATTTTTCTATGGGGGCCTTGTGGGCAGGAAGAATGTCCTTGCAATAATGGCTCAGAGCTTTGTCTCCCTTGGATGGACCACGATCCTCTGGGTGACCTTTGGATTCACCATGGCCTTTGGACCTGATATGGGTGGTATCATTGGAGGACCACAGTATCTGTTTCTCAATAATATCGGTATGAATACACCATCTCCTATAAATCCAGGGGTTCCAATGTGGGTTTTCGTTGCGTATCAGATGATGTTTGCCATAATTACCCCAGCTCTTATAACGGGTGCATTTGCAGACAGGGTGCGATTCAGAGCATACATGCTATTTCTCACCCTCTGGCTAATCTTCGTTTATTTCCCCCTGGTGCACATGGTTTGGGGCGGAGGACTGTTCGCTCAGTGGGGTGTCAATGATTTTGCAGGAGGCATTGTGGTCCATGCATCCGCTGGATTTGCAGCTCTGGCAGCGGTTTTCTATGTGGGCAGAAGGAGGGTGATTCACACGGGGCCCCACAGCATACCCCTCGTTGCTCTCGGCACAGGGCTTCTCTGGTTTGGCTGGTATGGATTCAACGCTGGAAGCGAATTTGCAGTGAATAGCATAACTTCACTTGCATTCATCAATACGGATGTTGCAGCTTCATTTGCTGCCATAACATGGCTAATTTTGTCGGTTATAATTGAGAAAAAACCTAAATTTCTGGGTATGCTCACTGGAGCCGTGGCGGGTCTTGCCACAATCACTCCAATGGCAGGATATGTGACCGTGCAGGTATCAATGCTTACCGGTGTGGTTGCATCTATAGTGGGCTACCTGGCGGTATGGTTCAAAAACAAGCGCGGATGGGATGATGCCCTTGATGTGTGGGGGGTCCATGGAATGGGCGGTCTCACAGGCATAATTCTTCTGGGCATATTTTCAACGGTTGCAGTGAATCCCTCTGGTGCCAATGGTCTCCTATACGGCGGTGTGCATTTCTTCCTCGCGGAGATTGCAGCAGTTGTGATAACAATAATCTACGCTTTTGTATTCACCTATGTTGCGCTGTGGGCCATTGACAAGATAACCCCAGTGCGTGTGCCACCAGAGGAAGAGAAGGAAGGTCTTGACGAGAGGGAGTTCGGTGAGCAGGCATATCTAACAGAGTGATTTCTATCTTTTCTTTTTTCACAAGGAAAAGATTATACAGCACTTTCACCTTAACCGATTATGCTCAAGGAGGAAACCATAGCGCAGTTGAATATGTTTGTCATTTTCATTCTGGCAAATCTCCTGGCACTGGTTCTCATGCCCGCCTACTTTATCTACGAGGGTTCCCTTGGTGAGAATGAGAACAATCCATTGGTGGCGGTGTATTATGCCCTTGAGATAATTGCTCTAACTGCAGTTATACTCTTCTTTGCCAAAAAGAAAAAAGTGAGTGTGTTAAAGGGGATCTTTTACTTTGCAGTTGCATGGAGCATGTGGTATGCGTTGTTTCCCATATTTTACTATTTCCAGGTTCCTTATTCCGATTTGTTCTCGCTGGCATTGTCTATACTCCTGACGATTTATCTTTTAAAGAACCCGGAATGGTATGTGATGGACATTGTGGGTGTTCTCATGGCTGTGGGACTCTCCCTTATTTTTGGCATGGCGCTGGGATTGATTCCAATAACATTATTTCTTACCATACTGGCCATATACGATGCTATCTCAGTTTACACGACAAAGCACATGGTCGCCCTGGCAGACAGTGTGATTCAGTACAATCTTCCGGCTCTTTTTGTGATTCCTGCAAAGGAAAATTATTCCTTCAAGGATGTTGAGGGAATAAAAAGTGAGGTGGTTGATGGTAAGAGGGGTGAGAATAAAAAGAGAGAGCGTGATGCATACTATATGGGTTTTGGAGATGTAATGATACCCGGGGTGATGGTGGTGGCCACAGCCAGAAGCTTTGGGATAATTGGTGGTTTGTTCACATTGATGGGTGCAGTGGTGGCCATGATTCTTCTCTCAGTGATGGTGAACAGTGGCAAGCCCCAGCCTGGGCTACCTTATTTAAATGCAGGATGCCTAGGTGGCTTTCTTCTCTATCTCCTTCTATTTTGACATCTCCTTGCTTATTTCATCCATCTTTTCAAGTACCTTAACGAGGTTTCCTTCGTCCCAGTAAATCTTCATCTCTCTTACCAGTCTTATTATCTTCTTTGCACTTCCCTTTCCTGAATATGTGGCCCTCATTACTTCCTCCTTCACCAGGGTGAGGAATGATCCCATAGCATTTTCAATCTCATCTTTTATAGGTGTAAGGGCTTCGTCTAGAACCTTTATAGCATCGCTGTACTTTTTATCATCCGCAATGTCCTTTGCGGTATCCACCACATTGGATGCTTTGTTGGTGTCAATCCCAAATTTTCTGGCGATTGCAAGGGCATTTTCAACCTCTTCAAGTTTTTCAAGATACTCTCTAAGATCCTTTGAAAGCTCAGAGGCCTTTTCTTTGAGCTGGCCGAATACTGTTATGAAGTTTTCCAGATCCCATTCGTCAAGATATCCACTTGCCTTACCGTAGAGTTCCCTTATTTCATTGTTCATGCCCATCATAATTTCATATTTTTCAAGTTCCTGGGAAAATCTCTCAACTACAGATTTTATCAGGTAGAAGTATGCATCGTGAAGATGCGCATATCCTGAGGGATAGTCTTCCTTTGCTGCATATTTTTTAGCCTCTTTTATGTGAAGATTTACATTCTCCTTAGGCACATTTAGCTGGTTCGCAATAGGTACCAAAAACTTCAATTTTTTTATGAGGGTCTCTATGAGCATCTTGTAATCCACGTTCTCGTCAAATACCGCAAAGCAGTAAGGACAAAACTGAGCCTCCTCAGAAACCTGATGATGACAAACGGGACATTCATAAAGTTCTTCCGACGGTAGCAGATCTTCCTCCTTTCCCTCATCAACCTTTTTCTCTTCACTAAGGATTTCCTGAATTATTTCATCAATATTCTCCTCCGCCATATATAACCACCTATATTTGCAAAATGCCTTCCACCATTATATACTTTGCGATACTCATTTTCTCATATTTTACTTTAAGGGGAGTTGCTTTGTTATGTCCTTCGTTATAATATGATGGCATGAGTTTCACCTTGAGGGGGAAAGAATTTATCCAATGGAGCATGTGCTCTCAGTATGGTACTTAGTATGGATGAGCTTATGGAAATATCAAAGATAAGAAGTGAGACCGGGTATGAGGCAAGAATTCTTCAGTATATTGAAGATAGGCTTGAGGATCTGGGTGTTGAATACGAACGCATGCCTGTGGATGAGGAAAGGTACAACATCATTGTGAATCCTGACGAGAAGTTCATGGTGAATGCCCATGTGGATACTGTGGGTGACTACTTTCCTCCAGAGGTGGAGGGCACCATACTGTGGGGTCGCGGTGTGATGGACGATAAGGCGGGGGTTCTCATAATTCTAAAATTAATTGAAGAGTTCAGGGATAAGCTTCCTGTGTCGTATGTCTTCTTTGTGGACGAGGAAGAGGAGGGCAAGGGCTCAAAGAAGTACGCAGAGAAATATGCTCATGATTTTGCCATTACCCTTGAGCCCACATCTCTGCGGGTATGCACCGCGGAAGCCGGAAGTTTGGAGCTGGAGTTTGAGTTCTGGGGAGAGGCAATGCATGGTTCCTGCGCTGAAGAGGATAAGAATGCAATATGGCAGGGTATAAAGTTCCTAAACTCTCTGAAACGCCTTAAATTTTTGAAGGCAGAGCATAACCTGCTGGGAAAACCAGCAATCAATGTTGAGATGTTTGACGGAGGCGATTACATACTTGCAGTTCCAGAAAGCGCCAAGGCGCTGGTGGATTTTGTTTACCTCCCGGGGCAGACGGCGGTGGAGATTATTGACGAGGTTAATCGCCTCAGCAGGAAGTACAATGCTAATCACATGATTTACGACCTATCCCCACCTTTTGAGATATCTCCAAGAAAGAGGAGGGTTAAGGAGTTTCTCAAATACGCTGATCTTGGTGGATTCAGAAGCTGGAGCGATGCGCAGAATCTGGTGGAAAAAGGCACTCCTACAGTTGTTTTTGGTCCAGGAGAGCTTAGGTATGCGCATACCAAGGATGAGCATGTGGATATGAGGGATGTGAAAAAGGCGTATGAAATCCTGAAGAAGGTGCTTAAGGACTGGACGCGAGGATAAAAAAAGTTGATTATCTGCTAAAAAAGAAGGAAGATTTATGCTTCTGCATATTTTTTGGCTATTTCTCTGGCCATATCAAGGGTGCTCGCATTGCCGCCCATGTCGTAGGTTCTCACTTTCCCCTCTGCGACGACCATTTCAATGGCCCTTTCTAAGCGAGCAGCTTTCTTCTTCTCTCCGAGATAATCCAGCATCATGCGCACAGCGCGAATTGTTGCAATTGGATTGACCTTGTACTGCCCCGCATACTTTGGAGCAGAGCCATGCACTGGCTCAAACACCGCATAATTGTCACCGATGTTTCCGGCGGCGGCGAATCCCAGCCCGCCTACAAGCTGGGAAGCGAGATCGGAGAGAACATCTCCGAAGAGATTTGAAGTCACGATAACATCGTACTTTTCAGGATTCTTAACGAGCCACATTGCCTGAGCATCAATGTTTGTTTCCCACATCTCTATCTCTGGATACTCCTTGTGTATCTCACGGGCAACTTTTACAAATAGTCCGCTGGTTTCCCTCAGAACATTTGGCTTTTCGGCGACGGTCACATTTTTGAGGTTATTCTCCCTTGCAAACTCAAAGGCGGCCCTTATTATCCTCTCCGCTCCCTTCCTTGATATTATGCGCAGCGAAATTGCCTTGTCCATACCAACGAATTTTTTGTAGCGTGGATGATTCTTCAATACCTCTTCAATCTCATCGGGAACGGGGTAGTATTCTACACCGCTGTAGAGTCCCTCCGTGTTCTCTCTGAACACGGTTATGTTTATGTTGTCCTTGTAGTTTAGGGGATTTCCAGGATAAGCCTTTGCAGGGCGCACATTTGCGTATAGGTCAAACATCTGCCTCAACTTCACTATGGGGCTGTAGTACTCAAGTCCCTTACCCTGAAGTTCAGGTGCAAGTTCCTTCTGCGCCTCGTCCTTGGGCTTTGAGGTTATCGCTCCGAACAACGCGCAGTCTGTCTGTTTAAGAAGCTCTACAGTTCTATCTGGCAGCGGATTTCCTTCACGGCGCCAGAACTCCCAGCCGATATCCCCGTACAGGTACTCTGCATCCAATGCAATTTCATTCAGCACGATCATCGCCGCCTCTATCACTTCCTTTCCAACACCGTCTCCTGGCAATACCGCAATTCGGTAGGTCATACCAATACCTCCACCGCATGATGTGCAGGGATGATTTAATAATTTCCCTCACTTACATGAATGCGCGGATATTTTAAATAATGGGTGGGCATTATTCACCCATGGATTTCATTGCGATGCTGAAGCAGTACAGGTGGCATCTGGTAGCCATGGTGGTATCAATTCCCATAGTGACCGGGAGTTTCTTTGTGGGATGGATAACCACCGTAACCACGCCCCTTTTTGTGTTTCTCGTATTCAAATTTCTGAAGGTGTGGAGAAACAAGCACCGCGCAATATTTGGCGTGCCTGCAATTTTTGTAGGGGGCCTGCTATTTTTCCTCATATTCTCCTATCAAATTGCCAATGTGGATGTGCAGGAGTTCAACTCATATCATGGCTACTACCATGTTACCATCTCTCCGTACTCCACAACTGATTTCAGCAGGGTTACGAGGATAGAAATAGTGTACAATAACGCCACCAACGAACAATTGCATTATTTCATCAATTCCACCTACACAAATACCGTGGTGAAGGAAGGTGATTTGGAGGGCACGATAAAGAATAACAAGACGGTGTACCATCTGAATGTCACTCTGGGCAGGGGTGTTTATGTTCTCGTACTGAAAATGAATAACACCACCGATTACGGCGGAGAGATAATAAGAGATTACCCGAACAATCTCTTCTCCTACTTCTTCTATTACAACGGGCTCTGGGTGATACTCTGGCTTGAAATGCTCTATGTCCTTCTCCTATTTGGAGTGGAAATGATAAGGAGGAGCATGGACCTGAGGTCGTTGCGGTATGAGTAGAGTGAAGAGGATCATACCCATGCTTCTCTTCTCCATCCTCATATTTTGCATATCATCCATTCCAGGTAATGAGATTCCATCGCAGGTCTCACCATATTCCCTAATCTTCCATTTTTTCCTGTATCTCTTTTACTCATCCACCCTTTACTACTTTTTCCGCAATCCCTATGCATCGTATATTTTCGGTGTTATCTATGCGGCGAGCGACGAGATACATCAGTACTTCGTGCCCGGACGCTCTTGCGATCCCATTGATTTCATTGTGGATTCTGCAGGTTTAGCAGTGGGTATTTTTTTGGTAATATTTTGTCTTCGCATGGGCTCGTGTGCATTCTTAACTAATCTTTTCTCGGAAAGTTAAGGAGGGAAATGCTTATTTATCCATACCCCATAA
>JALSPD010000117.1 GCA_026986135.1 DHVE2 group archaeon | reverse complement strand
GCGGATGTGGATGGCGCTCACATTCGCACCCTTCTATTGACCTTCTTCTACCGCTACATGCCAGAGCTAATTGAAAAAGGACACGTTTACATAGCTCAGGCACCACTTTACAGGATTCAAAAGGGAAAAGAGGTGTACTATGTTTACAGCGATGAGGAGAAGGACGAACTTCTTAAAAAACTGGGCAATGCCTCGGTGCAGAGGTTCAAGGGTCTGGGCGAAATGAATCCACAACAACTCTGGGAGACAACCATGGATCCTGAAAGAAGGAGATTGATAAGAGTGACTATAGAGGATGCTGCAGAGGCAGATAGGTTGTTTTCAATCCTTATGGGAGAGGCTGTTGAGCCAAGAAGGGAGTTCATCGTAAAGCATGCAAGGGAAGTGATGAACCTGGATATCTAAACCCTGTACCACTTTGTTCCTTCCTTTGTATCCTCTATCTTTATACCAAGTTCTCCGAGGGTATCGCGAATCCAATCTGCAATATCGTATCTCCTCTCAGACCTCATTCTTGCGCGGATTTCAAGAATTAGTGACATTAACTTCTCATCCAAACCCTCGTCTCGCTTGCGGGGAAGGATATCAAAGATTTCATCCATCCTACGCAGGAATTCAACCGCGCCCTTTGCCTCGCCACCCTCCATATTCCTGGCCAGACCGATGAATTCAAGGTAGTGAGCCATGGCAGCACGGGTGTTGAAATCATCGCTCAGCGCATCAAGAATTTTATTTTCGTACTCATCGCATACCTCACAGGACGGCTCGCCAGATGAGTTTTTGAGTAAACGCTGATAAACAGTGCTTATCTTTTCAAAGAGGTGCATGGATTCCGCAAGATTTTTCTCACTGAACTCGTAAGGCTTGCGATAATGCGAATTCAGAAACATTAGTCTTATCGCCTCAGGTGGATACTTCTTCACAAGGTCTCTAATAAGAAAAACGTTGCCTATGGATTTGCTCATCTTCTCACTTTCAAATCTCACAAGCCCAACATGCATCCAGTAATTCACAAAGGGCTTTCCTGTGGCAGCTTCGCTCTGCGCAATCTCGTTCTCATGATGGGGGAATATTAGATCAGCGCCCCCACCGTGGATGTCCAAAGTTTCACCTATATAGCGCATGCTCATTGCACTGCACTCAATATGCCATCCGGGTCTACCCGGACCCCATGGACTCGGCCACGATGGTTCTCCTTCCTTCGCCGCCTTCCAGAGGGCAAAATCAAGGGGATTTCTCTTCTTCTCATTAACTTCAATTCGGGCTCCCGCCATCATCTCCTCAATCCTGCGATGGGAAAGTTTTCCGTAGCCACTGAATTTTTCCACAGAGAAATAGACATCGCCACCGCTTTCATAAGCATACCCATTATCCATTATCCTCTGAATAAGTGAAATTATCTCTTCCATATGCCTGGTTGCCTTGGGTATAACATTGGCCCTTCTTACACGGAGGGAATCCATATCCCTGAGATACTCCCTGGCATAGTAGTGGGCCATCTCAATGGGGTCCATTCCCCTCTCCCTGGCCTTATTTATTATCTTATCATCAATGTCTGTGATGTTGGATACAAGCAAAACATCGTAGCCCAAATACTCCAGAAACCTCCTGAAAACATCAAACATTATGGCCACACGCGCATGACCCACATGCGCATAATCATAGGTGGTTGGACCGCACACATACATACCCACCCTGCCTTCATGCACAGGTCTGAATTCTCTCTTCTCTCCGCTCAGGGTATCATGGATGTAAATCCTCCGCATAATGTCAGCATGGTAATGCCCAATAAATAATTTGGCCATAAGGACAAACTTAAAGCCCAGAAAACAGTATGGGCTCATCATGAGAAAAACCAAAATAATAGCCACCCTGGGTCCAGCAGTAGAAGATGAAAAAAAGATGAGGGCTCTGGTTAAAAAGGGAGTTAATATTGCGAGGCTAAATGCAGCGCATGGCTCCATTGAAAATCACATTGATATGATGAAAAGATTCGTTGAAATATCACACGAGGAGGGGAAAATAACAGCAGTCATGCTGGATATAAAGGGTCCTGAAGTGCGAGTGATGCATTCAAGAATAAGATTTGCAAGGGAAGGGGATACCATAACTGTGGGAGAGGGCGGTGATATAGAGTTCAATCATCCTGAAGTATATGATGTTCTGAAACCAGGGAATACAATTCTAATTCACGACGGAGACATTGAAATGATCGTTTCCAATCAAAAGGATTCAATATTCACAGCGAAGGTTGTCAGGGGAGGAATCATAGCACCGCGCATGGGAGCAAATTTTCCAGGGTTGCACATACCTATTGAATACATACAGGATAGAGATGTGGAGTTCATGAAATCAATTGGGGATGTGGATTTCATAGCGGCCTCATTTGTTAGATG
>JALSPD010000116.1 GCA_026986135.1 DHVE2 group archaeon | reverse complement strand
CAGGCCCTCACGAAGCGCCTGCAGATAAACCCTGCGGGATGCGGGGATAACTATCAACCTTGTCTTCTTATTCACCTTATTTCCCTCAAGGATTTTGGCGGCAACCCTCAGATCTTCAATGCGCCCATTGGTGCATGTTCCAATGTAAACCTGATCAATTCTGATATTCATCTTCTTCGCCTCGGTTATGGTGCGGGTATTATCAACTGTATGCGGGAATGACACGGTGGGTTCAAGTTCGCTAACATCAAACTCGTACTCCTTCTCAAATACCGCATCCTCATCACTTCGTATATCCCTGTACTTCTCACCACGACCCATTTTCTCAAGGTATTCCTTAGTGATGGAATCCGTTGGAATCATACCCGTCTTCCCGCCTGCTTCAATTGCCATGTTGGTTATGGTAAAGCGTGATTCCATACTCATCTTCTCTATGGTAGGCCCCACAAATTCCATTGCCTTGTATGTGGCTCCATCCGCACCAATTGTCCCAATGATATGAAGAATCAGGTCCTTGGAATAGACCCCCTCCGGGAACTCGCCTGTTATGCGAAACAGATGCGTCTCGGGAACGCGAAGCCACACCTTGCCAAGAGCGAAGGCAATGGCCACATCAGTGCTGCCCATTCCAGTGGCGAAGGCACCGAGGGCACCGGAGGTGCAGGTGTGAGAATCTGCACCCACAATCAGCTGCCCTGGAGACGCCCACGACTCCACAAGGCGCTGATGGCAAACACCTTCACCCACATCGGATAGATACGCACCTGTTTTTTCAGAGAATTCTCTCAAAATTTTATGCGCATTGCTGAGCTCCTTTCTGGGAGAGGGTGTGGCATGATCCAGAAAGAGGATCGTGTTATTTCTATCAAACACTTTTTCCATTCCCATCTTCTTCAGGACCTCCACGCTTAGCGGTCCTGTTCCATCCTGCACCATTGCCACATCAACACGGGCAACCACAATCTCTCCCGCCTTTACCTCCTTTCCTGCATGCTCTCCGATTATCTTCTCAGCCATAGTTTTTCCCATGATTTTTCACCTCCTCTTTTCAATGGGCACATACTCAACATAATCTGGCCCTATGTAGTATGCACGAGGCCTGAAAATGCGATTATTCTGCGTGTACTCGCAAACATGCGCGGCCCAGCCAACAGAGCGAGCCATGGCGAAAACCGGAGTGAAGAGATCACGGGGAATTCCAAGGAAGTGATAAACAATTCCCGAATAGAAATCCACATTTGGAAATATGCCCTTCTTTCCAAGTTCTCTTATCATTATCTCCTCAATCTTCTCCCCTATGGCAATGTAATGGCGGTCGTTGTACTTATCCGAGAGATACTCAGCGTATTCCTTAAGAATCCTTGCACGGGGATCGTATGTCTTGTACACTCTGTGCCCGAACCCCATTATACGGCGCTTCTCGGCGAGGGCATTCTTCACATACTCCTCCGCCTTGTCTGGAGAGCCGATCTCATCAAGCATCTTGAGCACTCGCTCATTAGCACCGCCATGCAGAGGACCCTTAAGAGCACCTATTGCAGAAACAATTGCAGAGTTGATATCTGAGAGGGTAGATGCGGTCACCATTGCAGCAAAGGTGGATGCATTGAGGCCATGCTCCGCATGGAGAATAAGGGCCACATCAAATATTCTGGCTTCCTCCTCATCTGGTTCCTTTCCATGAAGCATGTAGAGAAAATTAGCGGCGTGATTAAGATCTGGATTTGGAGGCACTATTTCCTGATTGGTTCGTACCCTGTGGTAGTATGCTATCATCGTTGGTATCTGCGCTATAAGTCTAACCACTTTCCTCATCACGCCCTCACGGCAGCATTTCAGCCTGTCAGGATCGTAAAGAGCCGTGTGAGCAACAGCCACCTTTAATATATCCATGGGATGCGGATTGGGAGGCAGTTCTTTCAAGCATTCCTCAACTTTTGGAGGCAGATATCTGAGTTCTCGCATCATTGAGGAAAATTCCTCAAGGGCACTTTTTGTGGGCAATTCACCATAGAGCAGGAGATATGCAGTCTCTTCATAGGTGGAGTATTTTGCAAGCATTTCAATAGGAATACCCCTGTATATCAACTTTCCCTGTGAGCCATCAATTGCGCTTATTGACGATAGTGCAGCAATAACCCCTTCAAGACCCTTTGAGTACTGTATTGTCGTAGAATCATCCAAAACTCCCATAGCCACCATCTCCTTATTCCGATAGTGATGTAATGAATTCCCATATTTTATATTTTGCCTGTGGAAAACGATTTTCGTTTTTGAACGAATTTGAAGAGAAGGGGCATCGTCATCCACCCACCAATGCAAGGCGAATAACAAAAACTGAGGCCCTGTAAGAAAATGGTGTATTCCTTAGCTACAGAAAGAACAATCCCGCGCAGTTAATCGCAAACTTCAAATACGAAATGGGATTACACACATTCGCCCAGAATACAAAGGGAGGTGAAAAAATTATGGAAGGTGATGAAGATGGCTGTCGGGATTCACATCATAGCGGATATGTACGGTGTGGATCCAGAGATTTTGGCTAGGGTTGAAAATATGAAGGAGATTTTTGAGGGAGCAGTGAATTTTGCTAAGTTGAGCAAGATATCTTCTGATTATTATCAGTTCCGCCCTGAAGGTGCAAGTGGTGTGATTCTCATAGAGGAATCCCATTTGAGTTTTCACACATGGCCTGAGTACGGTCTCGTTACTCTGGACATATACACCTGCGGCGATCCCAAACAGGCTGAACTCGCGTACAATTACATTAAAGAGAAACTAAAGCCAGAAAGAGTGGATGTCGTAAAGATAGACAGGGGTGTTTCAGTTGAGGACGAAAAGACAGATATTGAGATACCTGCTGAGGGAAAAAAGCCCGTGGAAGTTAATTGAACGGGTTGATGCAAGCCCAACAGAGGTCGTGAAGGTACTCCGAGAATTCAAAGACAACGGTATAGTTGAGATCAGGGATGGGATGATTTACCTCACAGACAAGGGCAAGGAACTTGCCAGAGAATTGAACATACGATATTACGAGGTGAAATGCCCACATTGCATGGGAAGGGGATACAGCAACGATGCTTTTGGAATTCTCTCGGAATTCAAGGAAATCACCAAAAATAGACCACTGCCAACTGCGGATTACGACCAGGGATACATAAGAGAGGAGGACCTGATGCAGAGGGTTGCATTCATATACGAGCGGGGAGATGTGGAAGGAGCAAATGTAATGGTTATAGGCGACGATGACCTCATCAGCATAGCCCTCGCTTTAACTGAAATGCCCGAAAGGATAACCGTGCTTGAGATTGATGATCGCCTGATTGAATTCATAAATCATGTTGCAAAAGAAAGAAATCTACCCATTGATGCCCATAAATTTGATGTCCGCCATGATGTGCCCGAGGAATTTTTAGGAAAATACGACATCTTCATCACCGATCCTGTTGAAACCCTCCCTGGCATAACGCTTTTCCTTTCCCGGGCGGCCTCCACCCTTGTTGATAACGGTGCGGGTTATTTCGGACTGACTCATATAGAGGCCTCTTTGCGGAAGTGGGCCGAGATAGAGCGCCTTATACTGGATATGAACTTCGTGATCACAGATATGTTAAGGGACTTCAACGTGTATCCCATGAAAAACAACCTTGAAATCAGCGAGGATGACTACATAATTAAGAGAGAAATCGCGGAACTGACAGGAAACAGGAGAATTGATGCTGACTTCTACAGATCAACACTTATAAGAATGGAAGCCCTTGGAAAACCGATACCCAAGGTTAAGGGCGATTACGAACTCAAGAGAGAGGTATATGTGGATGATGAATCCATAGTTACTGCGATGGCAACGAGGTCTTGAAAATGATGTCCCTGGTACCATCAAAGGTATTCTTCACCAAGGGCGTTGGAAGACACAAAAGCAAACTGGGTTCCTTTGAGCGCGCCCTCAGGGATGCAGGGATTGCACAATTCAACCTTGTGGAGGTGAGCTCAATATTCCCTCCAAACGCGGAGATTATCACAAAAGAAGAGGGCCTAAAGCTCCTGAAGCCAGGACAGATTGTTTTCGTGGTGATGGCAAAGAATTCAAGCAACGAACTTAATAGGATGATTGCCGCATCTGTTGGACTTGCAGTTCCAAAGGACCGCAGCAAATATGGATATCTTAGCGAGCATCACAGCTTCGGGGAGACAGCAAAGATGGCGGGGGACTACGCTGAGGACCTCGCCGCGGAGATGCTGGCCTCCACCCTGGGATTGCAGAGCCACCTTGAATGGGATGAAACTCGTCAAGTGTGGAAACTTAACGATAAGATTTTGATGACTTCCAATATAACCGCAACCGCCGTTGTTGAGAAAGCAGGAGAGTGGACAACGGTAGTTGCAAGTGCGGTCCTGGTTCCCTAACGTTTTACAACCGTTTCATGGAGAACCCCTATACCCTCAATCTCTGCGTCCACCACATCTCCCTCTCTTAGAGGTCCCACACCCTCAGGGGTACCCGTTGCAATTATATCATCTTCTTCAAGGGTCATAACAGAAGATATGTACGATATCAGCTCAGGTATCCTGAAAAGCATATTGGATGTGCTTCCTTTCTGTCTAAGCACCCCGTTCACCCACAATCTCATCTCAAGGGAATGCGGGTCAATGGCATCCCTGCGAACAATCCGGGGCCCCATAGGGGCAAAGGTATCGTATCCTTTGCTTATTGTCCACGGAAGTCCATTTTTCTTAGCAATCCTCTGAAGATCCCTGGCAGTTATATCCAGAAAAACCGTGTATCCAAGAACATAATCCATTGCCTCATCCAAAGGTATATTTTTACCAGTTTTCCCAATAATAACAGCCAGTTCAATTTCATGGTGGATCGTTCCTACGCCCTCTGGGATAACTATTTCAGAATTGGTTGGAATGAGAGAGGACGGAGGCTTCAAAAAAATCACCGGTTGCTCTGGAACAGCACTCTCCATTTCAATCGCATGAGCAGCATAATTCCTGCCAACACACGCTATTTTGCTTGGTTTCAGATCGTAAAAACCATCATCATATTCAATCAGCATGCCTGTGGAAATCATATCTGAAATATAAAATATTCCTCTAGGGTTCCAATTCGCCCCGTCTAAGCATGTTGGCGTATATGTGAGCCTTCCTTAATGGTTCTGGATTCCTATGATAAAGGTACCTTTTTACAATCTCCACGCTTTTTTCAATAGTAATGCAATGGCCCGGAGAGATATAGATGCCTCTCTTTCTCCCGCTTTTTATGTAGATACCTTTTATCTCACCATCCACAATAACCCTATTATTCATAACCATGCCCACAAGTAAGGTCTTGGCCACACCTATGGTCGGTATATTTGCAACCACACCCACATGCGAGGCTAGTCCGAATCCACGGGGATGAAGTATACCGTTTCCATCAACCATAAGTACTCCAGGTCTCCTTTTTTTCAAAAGTTCAAGAATAACAGGCATCTCTCTGTACGCAAGGTACGATGGAATATAAGGAAAGTCAACCTTTCTCCTTACCAAAACCACCTCTCCATCATCAAAAACCATCGCACCGTAGGCCATTCTACCGCTATATGATACATCCACCCCCGCAACCTGGCCATGTATGGGGCAATCACCAGCTATCATTCTTTTTTTAAGTTTTTTCTGCTCCTCCCTCAGTTTTTTCAATGGGAAATCCGTCTTAAAATCTTCAAAAAGTAATTTTCTGAAATTTTTAACCCTGCCATTTTCAATTTCAACCCCTTCACTCCTCAAAAGTTCAATTTTTTTCTTTAATCCTTCTGGATGTGTAAATCCCCCCAGAGATCCATCGCTCATGACCACACGATGGCAGGGGATATTGGGAGGATCAGGATTCTGAGAAAGCATAACCCCGCATGCTCTTGCGGCCCTGATATCTCCAAGTGCTCTTGCAAGGGAGCCGTAGGTACTCACCATTCCCTGTGGAATCTGCTTAACAAGAAAGTAGAAATAGGAGTAGAGATCCATAAACCCCAATCCATCAAAATCAATTAAAATTTTTCATCAGGTCCTTCTGAGTACTGAAAAGTAAATAACATCTCCTGACACAAAATAACCACCTATGCGTTCATTTACCACTATACCCTTTGAAGAGATATGTAAAGGCTCAAATTCAGGATTTTGTTTTAAAAATTTATCCATCAGAAGATATGTTTCATCGGGATTAAAGGTGCAAACAGCGTAAACAAGATAACCATCTTTTTTAACAAAACTCTTTGCAGAATTCAGTATGGACATCTGAATCGGGGGAAATGAATCAATATCCTCACGGTACTTTGCCTCAGGGTTCCTTGCAGCGGACCCTATACCACTACATGGTGCATCAACCAGCACCACATCAAAATCATCTTTAAAATCAAACCTGGAAAAATGTAGTCCAAGTATCTCCGCTCTTCTGAACAGGGCCTCTAGTTTTTTCTCATCTTTGTCATGTACACTTACCCGAGCATTTGGGTTGAAAAACTTAACGGTGAAGCTCTTTCCTCCGCTACCAGCACAGAAATCAAGCACACTTTCTCCAAGAGAGGCAACCAACTTTGACAAATGCTGACTTGATGAGTCCTGAACTATTGCAAGGCCGCTACGAATCACGGATGAATATCTTGCATGAGGCTGTGTAGCCACGCATGTTTCAGGACGGCAAACCCATGAATCCATACCCTCTTCCCTCAGAATAGCGAGAACATCCCTCCTAGAGACTCTGCTAAGATTAACCGAGAGATGGGTTTCAGGTTCACGGTTTATTATTTCAGCAAAATTTGGATACATCCTGAGGATTCTGGCAACGGGAATTGATGATGAAAAATAGATATCGTAAAGTCCTTTCTCTAATGCAACATTCTGGTAACTCCTCATTACATTTTCATCTTTAAAAATCCGGAGGTAGTTCTCCGGAGTTCTGGGTAGTGACATCTCTGCAAGTGCAAAATCATAAAGTTTCTTAAAACGTACAATAGTATGCACAATTTCAGCCACCTGATTTCTCTCTACTGGCGAGAGCCCTGAGGAGGGCAGATAATCCCTCATAGCCCTTGCCATATTGCCCTTACGCATCCACTTGGCCAGTATCTTTATTGCTGTTCTTTCAATTTTGCTTGCCACGCATGGGCATGGTATCGCAGTAATAACATTTTCTCCAGAATGCCAATTTTGCGAAAAGTTTAAAACGCATTTTAAGAGAAATTTTAATATGGAGTTTTTGTTTAGGTGGAGCAAATGGAGTTTGACAAGGAAAAGTGGATGCAAATGCCCCGCGAGATATACGCGGGTCACGGCGTTATAAATAAGCTTGGTGAGATGTGTCAGCGGTTCGGATTGAAGGGTCGGGTTCTCGTTATCACTGGGGAGAAAACATACGAGATAGCTGGAGAGAGTGTGGTAAAAATTCTGAAAAAATCAAAATATGATGTCTCCGTTATAAAAACAGGGATGGCCAGCAGGAAGAATTTAAGCGAAATAAAAAAAGCGGGCAAAAAATATGATTTTATGGTGGGAGTGGGTGGAGGAAGCAAAATAGATCTTGCCAAGAAGGCATCTTACGATCTTGGAATTCCATTTATAAGCGTGCCTACAACAGCAAGCCATGACGGTATAGCCAGTCCAAGAGCGTCCATAAAAACCAATGGAACCAGCATGTCTATGGAAGCTCATGAACCTCTGGGTATAGTGGCTGATACTGAAATAATTATGAATTCTCCTTACCGCTATCTTGCCGCAGGAGCTGCTGATGTGATCGGAAACATAACCGCAATAAAAGACTGGGAACTTGCCCACAAACTGAAAAACGAAGATTTCAGTTCCACAGCGTACGGACTTGCAAAATATGCCGCCCAGGAAATAATAGAGAATGCTGATATGATTAAGCCAAACCTGGAAGAAAGTGCGTGGATCATTGTTAAATCAGTGATTGTATCGGGAATGGCCATGAGTATAGCCAATTCATCAAGGCCAGCAAGCGGCTCAGAGCATCTTTTCGCCCATGCTCTTGAAAAGAAAGCGCCCGGCAAGGCGCTCCACGGTGAGATGGTGGGTGTTGGGACAATTATGATGCTATATCTTCATGGGGGTGACTGGAAGGGCATAAGGGATGTTCTTCGCAAAATAGGTGCTCCCACCACTGCAAAGGAGCTTGGAGTTGATGATGAAGATATAATATGGGCACTTATGCATGCTCACAAAATGAGGAAAAGATACACCATTCTTGGGGACCGGGGGCTCAACAAAGAAGCTGCCGAGAATCTGGCAAAAATAACGGGAGTTATCGGGAGGTGAGAGTATGGCCATATTAACACTGGTTGGGAAGGAGCTTGCAAAAGAAGGGATGGAATTTCAATATATTGGTCCGTTAATAGAATGCAGAGGATGCAAACTCAAAAAGATATGCTTTGCCCTTGATGAGGGAAAATGGTACAGAGTGGTTAAAGTAAGGGATAAGGAGCACGAATGCAAGGTGCACAACAGCGGAAAGGTGGTAACTGTAGAGGTGGAGGAAATACCTGTTGAAATAGCAATTGATGCAAAAACGGTGGTTGAGGGTGAAACCATAGAGTTTCACAGGATCAATCCAAAGGACTGCGAATGCGAGCAGGATCTGTGCTCACCTCTGGGCCTGAGAGATGGTACAAAGGTGAAGATAGTTGAGGTGGTGGGAACTATCAAATGCGGAAATAGGGATCTCAAAAAAGTGCGGGTAACATGGTAGAGATAGGCCTGGTTGGAAAGCCCAACGTGGGCAAGAGCACTTTTTTTTACGCATCCACCCTTCACACTGTAGAGATTGCAAATTATCCCTTCACAACCATTGATGCAAACAGGGCCTTTGCACATGTTAGAAAATCCTGCCCGCACAGGGAACTCGGCAGGCCATGCAATCCCAAAAGGGCACCATGCATTAATGGAATCAGATTAATCCCTGTGGAGATGATAGATGTTGCTGGCCTCGTACCAGGTGCGCATGAAGGTAGGGGCCTTGGAAACAAGTTTCTGGACGATCTCAGGCATGCAGACGTTCTTATACACATAATAGATGTCTCTGGTTCTACAGATGATGAGGGCAATCCTGTGGATCCACATACACACGATCCATGGATGGATGTGGAATTTCTTGAAAAGGAGGTGGGTTACTGGATCGCTGGAATCATACAGAATGGATGGGTCAGACTTGCAAGGAAAATAGAGGGAGAACATAAACGAGTTTCCGAGGTGCTGGCAGAGAGGCTCTCTGGATTAAACATAAGGGAAAAGGAGATAAGAGAAGCCATAAACAACCTGGGACTTGATCCCAAACCAACCAAATGGACCGAGAGAGATTTGCTGGATCTGGCATTTGAAATAAGAAAACTCGCAAAACCGATGGTTATAGCGGCTAACAAAGCTGACATTGTGGAAAAAGAGTGGGTGGAGAGGTTTGTGAAGAGGGCAAAGGAAAGGGGATACATAGCAATACCCACCAGTGCAGATTACGAACTAGCATTGAAACGTGCTGAAAGGGCAGGGCTGATAAAATACATTCCCGGAGACAGTAAATTTGAAGTTGTTGATGAATCAAAACTCAATTCTGCACAGAAAAAGGCCCTTGATAAAATCGCAGAATTCATGGATATGTACGAGGGAACAGGAGTTCAGAAGGTAATTGAAACAGCAGTTTATGATGTATTAAAAATGATAGCTGTGTATCCTGTTGAAGATGAAAACAAATGGACTGATAAAAATGGTAACGTTCTTCCAGATGTATATCTTATGAAGTTAGGCTCCACAGCACTTGATCTCGCATATAAGGTTCACACAGATCTTGGGAATAATTTTATAAGGGCCATTGATGGAAGAACAAAAAGAGTTCTAGGACAGGACTACCAGCTAAAAGATGGGGATGTAATTAAAATAGTT